>CALHLF010000061.1 GCA_938034905.1 uncultured bacterium
ATTATTTGATCATCTTTAGTTTTTAGAACCTCTCTTTCCAAGGATTCCCAATCTAAATCTTCCCCCAAATATCCCTGTAATATTTTGAGTAATATTTCACTTTCAAAAATAGTTTTAAGGCTTTCAACATAGGGGATGAATTTTTTTATGTTTTCAATGGTATTATAATTTATATTTAAAATAATTAATCTTCTATACCCCACATACTTAAAGTATTCAACATTGATCTCTTTTAAAAGTTTCTCCAATTCTTGGCTTAGAGTTTCTATAGCTCCTACGGGATAAAATTGGGAACTACTATTTAAAACATTGGCTAAACTTAATGCTGAAAGGTTTTCTGAGAAGTTCTTGGATAATTCAAAGGCTTCTAAATTGTATTTAATTGCATATTTAGGTCCATACAGATATCTTCCTAAATCTCCTAAGTTATTTGTTACTTTGAAAAGAGAAAGTTTATTTCCACTTTTCTTAGCATTTTCTAAAGCTAAATGATAAAAATAAAGAGCGTCATCTAGTTTGCCTTCCATAGAATTATAGATAGCTAGAGAATTATAGTAATTAGAAAGATATTTAGGAGAGGTTTTTAAATCTATAATAGTTTTTAAATATGGATTTAAAAGACTTAATCCATTTATAGTCTCCCTTCTCAAGAAATAATAAGATGAAAGATTGCTAAGAATTTCAGGAAGTTTATAGTCTGAATCTAAATCTTTAATTACTTCCTTTAGATTTTTTTCTGCCTCTTCATATCTCCCTAAATATGAATAGCAGCGAACACTGTATGACTTATCCAAGAGGTCTTTATCTTCAATTTCTTTTAAAACATCAAGGGCTTCTGAAAATTTTTGGATTTCTATAAACATTCTCGAGATCTTTCTAAGAAATAAATCCTTTCTTCTTCTAATTATGACCTTTTTTAATATTTCTATTCCTTCTTGTATACTGTTAGAGTTTCTGAATTCTTTAATCTTCGAGAAAATCCAAGTTTTCTCATCCTTTGCTCTATCTGCTAAAATTGCAATTCTTCCCCACAAATCAGAGTAGTTATAAGATATAAGCTTTTTAACAAAGGAGAAATAAAGATTTAAATACTCTTCTTGAGAGATATTTTTCTTTATTAATTCTAAAATCTCATTGGATGCAAATCTCCATAAAGGATATTCCCAACGAATTATTCCAGAATCTATGAAATTTTTAAAGAAAAATAGAGGAGTATATAAATCTTTTACTGTTTTTATGGTTACTGTAGAAAAAGTTTTTCCTATGAAGGTTATAGAAAATAATGCTTTTCTTTCTAAAGAATTTAGATTGCTAATTTTTTCATTTAAGAGATTTTCTAAAGGTTTAAAGCTATGTTTAAATATAATTTTTGCGTTATTCCAATTTCCTTTACTTAATTCATACAACATTTCGGCTTTATTTACATTTATTTTAAAAGACTTAGCCATCTCAGCTATCACAAAATCTTTATCAGTGATGGGAATTTCACAGGTTTTTTTGTTAATTTTATAAATATATGGAAATTCTGGAGAATCATCTCCAGTGATGAAAAAGTGAATATTCAATCTTTCCGAAATAAGAGGAATAAGTTTTTTAAAAAATTCATTATATTCAAGATATAATTGATAATTATCAATAAAAAAGTACTTTATATTATTTTCTCTAAGTATTGCTTCTATAATGTTGAATATTTGTAAAACCTCAGTTTCTATATTTAAAACTACCTCTGGTTTATAATTTTCTAAGATCCTTAGAAATCTTGGATGAATATATTTTCTTAAAATTGGCCCAATAGTTTTCCCTTTCTCTTCTAAATATTTTTTCCTATCTATTAAATTTAATACCATTAATAAGAGTTCTCCTAAAGGTGTTCTATGGGAACTATAGTTTATAAGAAGGGAATTTTCTTTTAGTCTTGAATATAAGGAAGAGAGAATATAGGTTCTTCCAGAACCTGAAGGAATTTCGAGATAGGTAATGGGATTTTCTCTTAAAACTTTTTCAAAATATTTTATCATACTTAATTATTATACCATGAGGATTTCTCTAAAGTATAAGATTTAATATTTTTTGTCTCATTTCCTCTTAGAGATTATAATTATTTTTGGTAATTTTGGTTTTTTAAGGAGGTGAAGGGATGATTACTAATGCTATAAAGAGAAGAGCCCTAAAAAACATTTTTGATCTTCTTACAAATCTTTCTGATGAAAATCTTATTCATATTATTGAATTTGGTGAAAAACTTTTTGCTGATGAACTTACAAAATCCTATACTCAAGAAATTAAAAGAGCTTTTCAAGAGAAGCATCCCTCTATTGAACTTACAAGAAATACTTTTAAGAGACTTTCAAGAAATTGCCGTGATAAATTAATTGAGAATTTCTTTATTAATGCAGGAATTCTTGGGATGCAGAAACAAAGAGAATTAAGTAAGAAATATGGTTTTTCTTTACCTTGGTTTTTTGTTATTAGTCCTACTGCAAGATGTAATCTCAATTGTGTGGGATGTTACGCAGGAGAGTACACAAAGAATGAAGGTTTATCCTTTGAAGAGGTAGATAGAATATTAAGTGAAGCAAAAAATGACTTAGGGATTTATTTTATTACAATCTCAGGAGGAGAACCCCTTGTTTGGCCACATCTTTTTAAAATTCTCGAGAAGCATAATGATATGTATTTCTTAATGTACACTAATGGAACCCTTATTGATAAAGAAATGGCAAAAAAATTATCAGAAGTTGGTAATGTAGCACCTGGGATATCTATTGAGGGATTTGAAAAAGAAACCGATGAAAGGAGAGGTAAGGGAATTTATGAGAAAATAATGTCTGCCATGGATAATCTAAGAGAGGCAGGAGTTTTCTTTGGTTTTTCCGTAACAGTAACTAGATATAACACTGAAATGGTAATGTCTGATGAATTTATTGATCTTATGATTTCAAAGGGATGCTCTTTTGGATGGTATTTTCAATATGTTCCCATTGGAAGAGATCCAGATGTAAGTCTAATGTCTACCCCTGAACAAAGAAATGCTCTAAGAATAAGAGTAAATGAAATTAGAGAGACAAAACCAATATTTATAGGGGATTTTTGGAATGATGGACCTCATGTGGGAGGATGTATAGCAGGAGCAAGACCTGGAGGATATTTTCATATAAATAGCAATGGAGATGTAGAACCATGTGTATTCCTTCAATTTGCAGTGGATAATATAAAAGGGAAAAGACTGATAGATGTTATAAATTCTCCCTTTTTTAAGGCATTCCAAAATAGACAGCCCTATTGTGATAATGGAAATTTACTTACACCCTGTGCATTGATTGATAATCCCCACGTATTAAGAGAGCTTGTAAGAGAATATAATGCAAAACCATCTTATAATGGAAGCTATGATGTAATAAGTAAAGAAGAGATATGTAGATTTTTGGATAACTATTCTGAGGAATATAAGAGAATAACAGATCCTATATGGGAAAAAGAACTTTCTTTAAAATATAAATCTTGGAAAGAGAAGGAAGAAAAAAGTAGCATAATTGCAAAGCGGGGGGACTTATAACCCCCGCTTTTTCTCTATTTTATTTTTTCTAACTCCTTTTTAGCAAGCTCTATTGATTCCTCGTGAGTTTTTACAAGCCAAGGGTGAGGATCGGAGTTTATAACCTTCAAAAACATCTCTTTTGCTAAATCTTTTTTATTGGTTTTTAAATATAAATAACCCAGCTCAAGATAAATATTGGGATAATTGGGAACGTACTTTAAGGCTTCCTTCATATACTTTTCTGCTTTATCATAATTATATAAGGGCCAAGGTACATCCCTATATCTCATTCCCATAGCAAGGAGAGCAAAACCTTTATAGAGAGGATCCTTAAGGATCTCGATGGCTTTCCCAATATATTTGTCAAAATCTCCTAACATAAAGAGACTTTGAACTATTCCTTTATATTGGGCAAGCCTTCCAATAGATGCACCTGCAATGTACCATGCTCTCCCATTATTGGGATCTATTTGTATCGCTTTTTCTGCATAAGATCTTGCCTTTTCATAGTATTTTTCTTTTTCTCTTCCTGTAACTCCCCAATGTCCATATTCTAAATAGCAATCTGCAATTACCGTTAATAATTGAGAATCTTTTAGGAGATTTTGATCATCCTCCAAAGTTTGGATCAAAGTAAGCATTCTATTTTTATCTCTATCTCTTCTTGCCTCAAAAAATTCTTTATTAGCTGTGTCAAAATCTAAAGGAAAAGAGAGAGAAAAAATTAAAAGGATAAAGAGAAGAACAAAAATTATTTTTCTCATAATACACCTCTTCTAAAATTTTTATAAATTTTACCATGAAAAATTAACTTAGATAATTAGTTTTAAGGTCATTATTGTCTTTTTAGGAATTTTTATAATAATTTCTCTTCCTTCAAAATTTAAATCTTTTACTCTTTCCTCATTAAGTTTAACTTCTTCTAACTTTTTAAAATCAAATTTTGTTTTTATCTTAATTTCTCTATCTTCGCTATATAAATTACATAATCTTATTATTATTCCCTCATCTCTTTCAGACTTTTTAAGTGCAATTAAAAAGTCTGAAAGAGATGAGGGAATAATAATAAGATTATGTAATTTATATAGCGAAGATAGAGAAATTAAGATAAAAACAAAATTTGATT
>CALHLF010000062.1 GCA_938034905.1 uncultured bacterium
TACCTTTTTCTTTAATTCAAAAAGATTAAAACTTTTTTTAAGTTTTTTATTATTTTTTTATGCTTTTATAATTGGGAATAAACCTCCTGTATTGAGAGCAGTAGGGATGTATTTTTATAACATTTTAGCAAAGAATCTTATAAGGGAAGAAGATACATTCAATTCATTTTTTATTGTTTGTTTAATCTCCTTAATTTTTTCTCCTCTAAATATTTTCAATATCAGTTTTCAGCTATCTTATTTAGCCACTTTAGGACTTATATTGACTCCTTCCTTTAAAGTTTCCTTTATTACAAAATATTATCGAGATTTATGGAAATCTTCTTTCTGGTTATTTATTTTTCTTACCCCCTTTAATATCTACTTTTTTAAAAGAATTTCCATGTTATCTTTCATTGGAAATTTCTTTTCTATTCCAATTTTTCAGATAATTCTATTTCTTTCATTCTTATTTCTTCTTTTAGGGATTTTTCCCATATCTTATTTACTGTTACCCATCATTGAATTTATCACAAATATACTTTTCTTAGGTTTGAAATTGATACTTGTAAATTATAAAATTAGTTTAATAATAAGTTTAATATTAATCCTATTGCCTTTTATATGGGGTAGAAGAAATGAATTATTGGGAGTTTAAAAAATTATTAAAACAAAAAGATATTCCCTTAGTATATCTTTTTATTGGAGAAGAAAAATTTCTCATGGAGGATGCTTTAGAGACATTGAGGAATAGATTTAAAGATGCATCCTATCAAGTATTTTTTGGGGAAGATATAACATGGAGAGAAATTATTCCTTTTCTTGAAGCTCCTCCTCTTTTTGAAAATCAACTATTAGTTATACGCCATTGTCAAAATCTAAAGGAACCAAAAGATAAAGATAAAATTGTTTCTCTTTTAAAGAATCCTATAAATACATGTATTGTTTTTATGGCTAATGGAGAAGAAGAAAGTAAGAAAAGAAATTATTTAGAGAAAATTATTCCTAAAAATGGAATTGTTGAATTTTCAAAATTAAAATCTGACGGAGTTAGAAGATGGCTAAATGAGAAATTAAAGGAGCTTAATATTTCATTAGATTCTGAAGCTCAATATTTTTTAACTATGTTCTGGGGAGATAACTTAGCTTTATTATACAGAGAATTGGAGAAAGTAATTTCCTTTGTAGGTGGAAAAAAAGAGATAGGTATAGAGGATTTGAAGAGAGTTTCTTCTCCTAAGGAAGTAGCATTTTTTACTTTTTTAGATGCTTTATATAAAAGAGATGTTTTTTTAGCTCTTAGTGGATTAGATACTTTATGGAATGAAGGTATGCCTCCAATGGTTATATTGGAAATAATTATTAAACAATTTAGACAGATTTTAAGGGTTTATGCTTTATTAAGAGAAGGATTTTCAGAAGAAGAAATAAGGGAGAAGCTTGATTTACATCCCTTTGTTATTAAAAAGATTATTCAAAGTTTGACAAATTTTACTGCCGCAGAACTTTTTAGATTATATTTTCTTCTGCGGCAGTTAGATCAAGATATAAAATCTACCACTAAGAACCCAAGAATACTTTTAGAGGGTTTTCTAATAAACTTAAATAGACCCTTGACCTAATATTTTCTTGTTTAAAAGCTTCATTAATTGAGATTTTTTTCTGGCAGCGGTATTTTTATGCAGTGTTCCCTTTTGAGCTGCCTTGTCAATAACACTAATAACTTGAGGAAGAATCTGTTTTGCTTCTTCAATTTTATTCTCCTCTAAAAGAGAAAGGAATTTTTTAGTATAGAATTTGATTCTTCCTAATCTCAATCTGTTCCTAATCCTATTTCTTTCATAGATCTTAATCCTTTTAATTGCTGACTTTGTATGTGCCATATATCCCTCTCCTTCTTATTCTTTTTTTGAAAAAATTACATTGGGAATTATACCACAATATTTCTAAAATTGAAAGAAAACAATAATCGATGTTTTATAGTATAATATATCTTAACTATGATTATATTTATAACTAACGATGATGGTGTTAATGCACCATCCTTAAAAGTTATTATTGAGAAATTAAGTTCTCTTGGAGAAATATACGGTATACTTCCTGAAAGAGAGAGAAGTGGAGGAAGTCATGCTCTTACTTTTCATAAACCATTAAGAGTTTCTCCTGTTATTATTAAAGATGGAATAAAAATATGGTCAAGTAATGGAACTCCTGCAGACTGTGTTTTATTAGGTCTTTATGCTCTTTTACCTAAAAAACCTTCCATTGTTATATCTGGAATAAATAAAGGGTATAATTTAGGCAACAATATCATATATTCGGGAACTGTATCAGGTGCAAGAGAGGCTGCTATCAATGGATTCCCAGCTATCTCAATCTCTGTATCTTCCGAGGGAAGAGAAAAAGATTTTGAGACTGCTTGTGAATTTCTTTTAAAAATTATTCCTTGGGCTCTAAAATACATTCCCTATGGTGTATTTCTTAATATAAATATCCCCCTCTTAGAAAGCTTAGAAAATGTAGAAATTGAGTTTACCTATCAAGGTAGATTTCATTACAAGAATAGAGTTGAAAAAAGATTAGATCCATGGCGAAGGGAGTATTATTGGATATATGGAGAATTAGAGGAAGATAATAGTGAGGGTTCAGATATAAATGCTATTAAAAAGGGAAAGATTTCTATAACTCCTCTAAGATGGGATATGACAGATTATTCTATATTAACTAAGCTTAAGGATAATTTTATGATTAAATAAGGGGGAATAAATATGAGGAGAAAAATTAAAGTTTTGATAGCAGAGGATGAACCTATTGTCAGGATGGACTTAAGGGAACTTTTAGAAAGTCAAGGATATCAAGTAATAGGAGAGGCCTCTGATGGACAGTCTGCAATAGATATTGCAAGAAAGGAAAAACCTGATGTAATTATTATGGATATAAGAATGCCTGGAATGGATGGTATTGAGGCTGCTAAGATTCTAACTGAAGAGGAAATTGCTCCTCTTATTTTCTTAACTGCTTATTCAGATAGAGAGTTGGTAGAAAAAGCAAAAGAAGTAGGTGTAATAGCATATCTTGTAAAACCCTTTAAAGAAACTGATTTATTTCCAGCTATTGAGATGGCTATTGCAAGGTTCAAAGAATTCCTTCAATTGAAGCAAGAAGTTAAGGATCTTAAGGAAGCATTAGAAACAAGAAAGTTAGTGGATAGAGCCAAAGGATTACTTATGGATATGGAGGGATTAAAGGAACATGAGGCTTTTAGATTGATTCAAAAGGCAAGTATGGACAAAAGAAAGCCTATGAAGGAAATTGCACAGGCAATTATTTTGGCATATGAATTGAAGGATAAAAAGGAGAAACAATAATGCTATACATAACTTTTGTAATATCTCTTGTAATTTCGATAATTTTAACTCCTTTTGTTAGAAAAATAGCTTATAAACTTAAGGCTCTAGATTATCCAACTTATAGAAAGGTTCATAAAGAACCTATTCCAAGAATTGGGGGGATAGCTTTTTATTTACCTATTCTATTAATAAATCTTATTTTTAATAAAACTATAATTATTGAAAAAATTCTTTTGGGAGGAAGTTTAATCTTTATTATAGGATTATTAGACGATTTTATTGAATTAAAACCTGCCCCTAAATTTTGGCTTACTTTTTTGGCGGTAGCGGTATCAGTCTCTATTGGGATAAGGTTAGAGTTTTTTAAAATTCCTTATACAGATATAAATATCTCTGGATGGTGGGCTTATGTCTTTTCCTTTTTATGGCTTTTAGGTATTACTAATGCCATGAATTTTATTGATGGTTTAGATGGGCTTGCTGCTGGAATTTCTGCTATTTCATCTTTTTCCCTTTTAATTATTTCTTTACTATTAAAAAGGATGGAATCTGCAATTTTTCTTTCTACAATGCTTGGAGGAGTTTTAGGCTTTTTATTCTTTAATTTTCCTCCTGCTTCTATAATTATGGGAGATTCTGGAGCTATGTTTTTAGGTTTCTTACTTTCTGCCATATCTATAGCTGGTGTGTTAAAATTTAGTACATTAATAAATTTGCTTGTTCCTATTTTAATTTTAGGAGTTCCAATATTAGATACAATTTTTTCGATAATTAGAAGAATAGCTACAGGAAGAGCTCCATGGAAATTTGATAAGGATCATATTCACCATAGATTTTTGAAAATAGGCATGGATACTAAACAAAGTATAGGTTTTATTTATCTTATAAATATCGCCATGAGTTTAATTGCTATTATCCTATCTCTCTTATATTATAATAAGGAAATATCTATCATTATTCTTACTGGCACTTTAGGTTTAATAATATTTATATTAGTAAAATTAGGAATATTGGAGATAAGGAAAGATGAAAAAATATGATGTAATAATAGTTGGTGGAGGACATGCTGGCTGTGAAGCAGGTTATGCCTCTGCCCGTTTAGGGGTTAGAACTTTAATTATTACTATGAATTATGATACCCTTGCCTGGTTACCATGCAATCCTGCTATGGGAGGTCCAGGTAAGGGACAGCTTATTTTAGAAATAGATGCATTGGGAGGAGCAATAGGAAGAATAACAAATAGAAGTATGCTTCAGGTTAAATGGCTAAATACATCAAAAGGACCTGCAGTAAGAGCATTAAGAGCTCAAGTAGATAAATGGCAATATCCAAGATTAATGCGGGCATTTTTAGAACAGCAAAAATTTTTGAATATTTATCAAGGAGAAGTGGTAGATATTATAGTAGAAGGTAATGAGGTAAAGGGAGTAATTCTTTCAACAGGGGAGGAAATATATGGAGAAAAAGTGGTCATTTGTACAGGGACTTTTTTAAATGGTATGATTCATATAAGTACTTGGTCAAAACCTGCGGGAAGAATGGGAGAATTTCCTTCTAATGGTCTCTCTGAAGCCTTAAAGAGAATAGGGTTAGAATTGGGAAGGTTTAATACAGGAACAACTCCCCGTGTAGATAAAAGAACTGTAGATTTTGACAAACTTATTCCTCAACCTGGTGATGAATCTTTACCCTCCTTTTCTTTTTGGGAGAAACCTGAATATAGAGAGCAAATCCCTTCATATCTTACAAGGACAACTTTAAAAACCAGGGATGTAGTTTTAGCAAATATTCATTTAACTGCATCCAGAATTGGAGGAATGGTTAAAAAGGGACCAAGATATTGTCCTTCTATAGAAGAAAAGTATATATGGTTTCCAAATCATGAGACTCACCAAGTTTTTTTAGAACCTGAAGGAAGAGACTCTATTGAGCTTTATGTGCAAGGAATCTATACAAGTCTTCCTGAAGATATTCAATTAAAGGTTTTAAGGACTATTCCAGGTATGGAAGAAGTAGAATTAATAAGACCAGGTTATGCTATAGCCTATGATTTTGTTTATCCCCATCAATTGAAGTTAACCTTAGAGACAAAAAAAATAAAAGGACTTTATTTGGCAGGACAGATTAATGGAACTACGGGATACGAAGAAGCAGCTGCACAAGGAATTATTGCAGGAGCAAATGCCGCTTTAAGCCTTTTAGAAAAAGAACCTTTAATAATAAGAAGGGATGAAGGTTACATCGGAGTTTTAATTGATGATTTAGTGATAAAAGGGGTAGATGAGCCTTATAGAATTTTAACTTCTCGTGCAGAATATAGATTAATATTAAGATGTGATAATGCAGATCAAAGATTAACACCAAAAGCATATAAATTAGGTTTAATAAATGAAGAACAGTGGAAGATGTTTCAAGAGAAGATGGAGGCAATTGCCCATGAAAGGAAAAGATTAATAAAGACAATAGTTTTTCCTACTCAGGAATTAAATAATATTTTAAAAGCAAAGGGAACGAATCTATTATTAAATCCTATTTCTTTAAATATTCTTTTGAAAAGACCAGAGATTACTTATGAAGATCTTGATAAGTTAAAT
>CALHLF010000063.1 GCA_938034905.1 uncultured bacterium
GGAGGTATAAAATGTTTAAAAAAGTAACCTTAGAAAAGGGATTAAATCCTTTAGTAAAGGAAGGGGAGATGGAATATATCGAATTTGATATATTCAAAGGAGTAAAAGGAGATGATTATTCTTTTAATTCAAAGGATTACGAAATTGGGTTGGTGATTCTATCTGGAAAATGTAATTTAAAAGTAGATGAGTTGGAGTATTCTTCTATAGGTTCAAGGAGGAATGTTTTTGATGGAAATGCCTTTTCTCTCTATATTCCCAACAATAAAGAAGTTAGAATTGAAGCTTTAGAAGAAATAGAAGTTGCTTTATGCAAAAGTAAAGTAAAAACTGAGGAAGAGGTAAGATTAATAAAGCCCGAAGATGTAATTATAAGAAATGTGGGGGTATTAAACTGGAGAAGAGATGTTAAGGATATTATAGATAAAAGAATAAATGCAAAAAGAATTTTAGTAGGAGAAACCATAAACCCTCCTGGAAATTGGTCCAGCTTTCCTCCCCATAAGCATGATAGGGAGAATTATCCAGAAGAGATAAAAATGGAAGAAGTTTATTTTTACAAAGTGTATCCTTCTCAAGGATTTGGAATTCAAAGAGTATTCACTGAGGAAAGAGATTTAGATGAGTTATTTTTAATAGAAGATAATTCTCTGCTTATGATAAAAAGAGGATATCATCCTGTAGTTGCAGCACCAGGTTATCAAGTATATTATCTCTGGGTATTGGCAGGAGAAAGAAGAGAACAAATATTCTACGATGCCCCTGAACATAGATGGATTAGATATATGGAAAGGGTTATAAAAGAATTGAAAGATAAATCTTAAACATATATAATATACCAACAAATATGGAAAAAGAGGTGCAAAGAAATGAAAGAAAATCTTAATTTTTCCTATTATATTCCCCCAAAAATTCTTTTTGGACCAGGAAGTTTAAATAAATTAAGAGAGGAAAGTCTTCCTGGCAAAAAAGCTCTTATAGTTATATCCTCTGGCGGTTCTATGAGAAAATTAGGATACTTAGACAGATTAACAGATATTTTAAAGAGTAAAAATATAGAATACGTAGTCTTTGATAAAATTTTGCCAAATCCAATTAAAAAACATGTTATGGAGGGAGCTAAAATAGCAAGGGAAGAAAAGTGTGATTTTGTAATAGGTTTTGGGGGAGGAAGCAGTATTGATTCTGCCAAAAGTATAGCAGTAATGGCAAAAAATGATGGAGACTACTGGGATTATATTATTGGAGGCACAGGAAAGGGAAAGCCTATTAAAAATGGTGCCCTTCCTATAGTAGCAATTACTACTACTGCAGGAACAGGAACCGAAGCAGATCCATGGACAGTAATAACTAATGAGGAGACCAATGAAAAAATAGGATATGGAAATCAATATACCTTTCCAACTTTATCCGTTGTTGATCCAGAACTTATGCTTTCTGTTCCCCCTCATCTTACAGCCTATCAAGGATTTGATGCCTTCTTTCATTCTGTAGAGGGGTATATTGCAGATATTGCTAATCCTGTGAGTGATCTTTACGCTTTAAAAAGCGTGGAACTTATCACCAAATATCTTCCCATATGTGTAAAAGATGGGAGTAATTTAGAGGCAAGAACTTATGTAGCCCTTGCTAATACCCTTGCTGGATTTGTAGAGTCTACATCCAGCTGTACCTCAGAACATTCTTTAGAGCATGCCCTCTCTGCCTATTATCCAGAACTTCCCCATGGTGCAGGCCTTATCATGGTCTCAGAAGCATTCCATACCTTTTTTACCGAGAAAATTCCAGAAAGATATATAAATCTTGCAAAGGTGATGGGAGTTGATTTAGAATCCTTATCTCAAGAAGAAAGACCTTATGCCTTTGTAAAAGCCATGAAGAAGTTACAGGAAGAGTGTGGAGTTGGAGATTTAAAGATGTCTGATTATGGAATAAAAAGGGATGAATTAGAAAAACTTGCAGAAAACGCAAGAAGCACCATGGGAGGACTTTTTGAAAGAGACCGATACAAACTTAGTTTTGAGGAGACAGTAGAGATTCTAAGGAGAGCTTATAGATAAATTTAGAAGGCCCTGGAAAAACTCCAGGGCTTTTTTATTTAGAAACTAAAATATTAATCTTTTAAATATTTTTTAACAAATTTTATTTTCTCTAAGGTATGAAAGGGTCCTCCGCCTTCATGTCCATTAAAGGGATAAATCTTGATTTCCTTTTCTCCTTTATAATGATTATATACTGCAAATACTGTAGAAGGAGGACAGATCATATCCATAAGTCCTACAGAAAAAAGAGCTTTTGCTTTTGCTCTTACTGCAAAATTTATACCATCAAAGTATGAAAGAGTCTTAAATACTTGATCTACTTTATCTCTATGAACTTTTAAATACTGTACTATCTCTTGATAAGGATATCCATCGGTTATTTCTAATGCTCTTCTAAAATGACATAAAAAAGGAACATCAGGCATTGCAATCTTTAAATTTACTCCTAAATAAGGAGTAAGGCCAGCAACAGCCAATGTAATCCCTCCACCTTGGCTTCCTCCAGTAATTCCAATTTTTTCTTTATCTATATCAGGAAAAGAAAGTAAAGTTTCCACTGCCCTAACAGCATCAGTAAATACCCTTCTATAATAATATTTTTTAGGATCTAAAATCCCTCTAGTCATAAATCCAGAATATTGAGGATCAAAGGGAGCCTCATCATAATCAGGAGTATCTCCGCGACTCCAAGAGCTTCCCTGTCCTCGAGTATCCATAATAAGATGAGCAATATTTAAATTTGCCCAAAGTAAGAAATCTATAGGAAAGCCTCTTCCTCCTCCATATCCAATATATTCTACAATTCCAGGAATTTTATTTCTTCTTTCTTTTGGAACTATAAGCCATCCCTTTATTCTCTGTCCTTTATATCCAGAAAAAGTAACATCATAAGTATCTACAAGTTCAAGCCCAAAATCTATTTTCTCAAAGACTGGATCAAGGGGATATTTACAGGATTCTTCTAATGTCTCTTTCCAAAAATCATCAAAATCCTTTGGTTCTTCCCTTTCAGGCATATATTTCCATAACTCAGAAAGTGATAAATCAAAAAATGCCATAAGATAACACCTCCCAATTAAAATCTCTAAAGGATTTTCTTATACCAATTTATTGTTCTCTTAAGCCCTTCCTCCAAGGAAAATTTAGGAGTCCATAAAAGATATTTTTTAGCCAATGTTATATCTCCTACCGAATCCCTTACTTCTCCTTTTCTTTCTGGAACATATATAGGGTCTATATCTACATTCATAAGTTTTTTAATATGCTCATAAAGTTTGTTTATACTCAGCCTCTCCCCAGTAGCAATATTAAATACCTTTCCCCCTATATTTTTTATTTTTATAGCCTGAATGTTTGCTGAAACTACATCTTCCACATATACAAAATCTCTTGTTTGCTCTCCATCCCCATATATAGGGGGATTTTCATTTTTAAGAAGAGAATATATAAATTTAGGAATAACTGCAGCGTAGGGAGAATTTGGATCTTGTCTTGGCCCATACACATTGAAATACCTTAAGGAAACAATTTCTAATTTATAGATCTCAAAAAAGAATTTCATATAAAGTTCCCCTACATATTTGCTTATAGCGTAAGGGGAAAGAGGATTTACCCTTTGATCTTCTCTCTTTGGAATAATAGGATCATCTCCATATATAGCAGAAGAGGAAGCGTATATTATTCTTTTTACTTGATTTCTAAAACCTGCTATAAAGACGTTTAGAGTTCCAGTTATATTTATTTCATTGCATTTTTTGGGATTTTCTGTAGACTCCAATACAGAAGTCATAGCAGCTTCGTGAAATATATAATCTACATTTTTAGTTAAAGATAAAAGCAGATCTAAATCTCTTATATCTCCATTTATAAAAAGGTTTTTATCTTTAATAGAATTTAAATTTTCTTCTTTTCCTGTGGAAAGATTATCAAGAACAATTACCTTTCCTCCTTCCTTTACCAATCTTTCTGCAATATGAGATCCAATAAATCCAGCTCCACCAGTTATTAGAAATTTCATGTTTAAAATAATATCATGAAATACAATATAATGCTATAATTTGTAATTGAAAATGAGGGAGAAAATAAAGGTCTTCTTAAAAAGAAATACTCTTAGAAAAATTCTTCTGGGGAATCCTTGGATTTACCATAATGAAATATTAAAAATTGAAGGGAGTGTCTCTCCAGGAGATATAGTAGATATTTATGATAGTAGCAAAAGTTTTATTGGAAGAGGATACATTAATCCCAATTCCAAGATAACTGTAAGGATTTTAACAAGGAAGGAAGAGGAGATCAATAAGGAATTTTTCAGAGAGAGAATTCTTAAGGCCTGGGAATATAGGAAAAAGTTAGTGGATACTCGATCCTGTAGAGTGGTTTTTGGAGAGGCAGATTTTCTTCCAGGACTTATCATAGATAAATTCGAAGACATTTTGGTGATTCAAACCCTTTCCCTTGGTATAGATAGATTCAAAGAGACTATAGTAGAAGTTCTTGAGGAGATTTTTCAGCCTCGAGGAATATATGAGAGAAATGATGTTCCTGTAAGGGAGATAGAAGGTCTTCCTCAAATAAAGGGATTTCTAAAGGGAAATTTTGATCCTATTATAGAAATAGAAGAAAATGGATTAAAAATATTAGTAGATGTAAAAGATGGACAGAAGACAGGATATTTTTTAGATCAAAGGGAAAATAGAGCTGCTTTAAAGGGATTGGTAGATGGGGCAGAGGTCCTTGATGCTTTTTCTTATACAGGTTCCTTTGCTCTTCATGCTCTAAAATTTGGAGCAGAAAGGGTTGTAGCAGTTGATTCTTCAGACTATGCCTTAGAACTTGCAAAAAAGAATGCAATTCTTAATGGATTTTTGGAAAAGATTGAATTTATCGAAGAAAATGCCTTTGATCTTCTTAGAAAATTTCATAAAGAGGGAAGAAATTTTGATGTAGTTATTCTTGATCCTCCTGCTTTTGCAAAATCTCAGAAAAGCTTAGAAAATGCTCTAAGAGGATATAAAGAGATTAATTTAAGAGCTATGAAAATAATAAGAGATGGAGGATTTTTAATTACTTGCTCTTGTTCCCAACATGTCTCTCCTGAAATATTTCAAAGGGTTATCGAATCAGCAAGCCATGATGCTAATAGAATATTAAGACTTATAGAGTTTAGATATCAGGCAAAGGATCACCCTATTCTCTATTCTCATCCTGAATCTTTGTATTTAAAATGTGGAATATATCAGGTTTTGAAAAAAGAGTAAATATAATTATTTGGGAGGTTTAATATGAGAGAAGTGATTAATATTATAAAATCACGGGTAAGTGTAAGGAATTATCTTGATAAAGAGGTTCCAAAAGAAATTTTAGAAGATCTAATTGATTGTGCCCGCCTTGCCCCATCAGGATATAATAGACAACCCTGGACATTCTTAGTAGTTACTGATAGGGAATTGAAGGAAAAACTCTCAGAAATTTGCACCTATGGAAGATTTTTAAAGGAGGCAGGGGCAGGAATTCTTATATTTTGTGAGAAAGATGCTGAAACAGCATTAGAAGATGCCTGTGCAGCAGCAGAAAATATTATAATATCTGCTCAGGCATATGGACTTGGAACATGCTGGATTAATTCATATAAAAAAGAGCATTCTGAAGAAGTGAAAAAGCTTGTTAATTGCCCTAGTAATTTAGAGCTAATGGTCATATTAGCAGTAGGATATCCAAAGGAAATTCCTCAAAGACCAAAGAAAAAGGAATTATCAGAGGTATTAAGGTGGCAAAGATTTTAATTCTAAATAATTAAAGATATTATTAATTAAAAAATGGCACATCTTTCTTGGGGTAACCATTAAATACTCTTCTGACCTCAATTTAGTTAGGAGATATTAATAAGCGCACGTTAGGGAATTATTAGAGCAATGTGAGAAAAACTCAAAGGCATTGACATAAAATAATACTATGTATATAATTTTATACAAATATATTGTATATTTTTCGAAAGGAGATGATCCTATGAAGAAAATTTTCAGGCTTTTTTTAATCTTTCTATTATTCTTAATCCCTCTTCTTGCTGCTGAATGGAAGCCTATTAAGCCTATAACGATAATTGTTCCCTGGTCTGCAGGAGGATCTACTGATCTTACCACAAGGACCCTTGCCTCAGAAATGGAAAAGTATTTAGGACAAAAAATTGTTGTTGTAAATACCCCTGGTGCTGCTGGATCCATTGGCATGAAAAATGCTTGGGATGCTCCTCATGATGGATATACCTGGGCTGCAAATGCAGTGGTGGATGTGGTTAAATATCCTGTATTAGGATATTTCGAAGTGACCCATAGAGATTGGATTACTTTTTGGGTAATTTATGCTCCTAATGTGATTTGTGTAAGACCAGATTCTAAATATAAGAGTGTTAAGGATTTAGTTGAGGAGATGAAGAAAAGACCAGGAGAAGTTACCGTTGCTACCGCAGGTGTAGGAAGTGCTGGCCACCTTGCAATTGAATTATTTTCTATATATTTTAATGTAAAATATAGACATGTACCCTACGCAGGAGGATATCCAGCAGTAATTGCTACAGTAGGTGGAGAAACCGAAGTAGTAACTCAACTTTCTATGGAAGTTGCAGAAATGTTAAGAGCTGGAAAACTAAGGGCTCTTGCTACATTAAGTGGAAGATCCTTTACTATCTCGGGTTATGGAAGAATTCCTACTATAAGAACATGGTATAAAGATTATCCTGAAACAGGAGCATATTTTGGAATAATGTTTCCTAAGGATGTACCACCAGAGGTTGTAAGTACTGTAACAAAAGCTTTTGTGAAAGCTGCCTACTCGGATACTGTTAAAAAGTATGCTGAACAAAATGGATTAATTCAAGTATGTATTTATGGGAAGAAAGCAGAAGAACTTAATGAGGAGATAGCATCAAGAGTATGTTGGCTTCTTTATGATCAAGGAATTGCCAAAATCTCTCCTGAAAAATTCAATATACCAAGAAAAAAATAATATTTAGAGGGGAGCTTTAAGCTCCCCTTTTTATTAAGGAGGAAAGAATAATGAATAAAGCAGATTTTATTACAGGTGTAATTCTTTGTATTTTAAGCACTCTTTTTATAATTGGTGCACTAAGGATGCCCATTGATCCTGCCTTTGGTATTTATGGGCATCCAGGACTTTCTCCAATATTTTTTGCAAGTATTCTTTTTATCTTTTCCTTTTATCTTATATTAAGATCCAAAATATCATTAAAAGATATAAAAAAAGATCTAACTTTTTGGAAAAGATTAAGGGGAAGAAATGACTTAAAAAATCTTTTAATTACTCTTTTTTTTATTATAATCTACATTTTTCTTTTAAGAAAACTTCCTTTCTTTATTCTTACTTTTTTCTTTATATTTATCTTTTCCTATACCTTTTATAAAAAAAGACCCCTTCTTCTTTTTATTATCTCTCTTCTTTCAACCTTAGTAATAGTCACCATATTTTCAAAAATCTTTCTTATCCCTATGCCCTGAAGAAAGGAAGGTTATATAACTAATGGGGAACATAAGTTATTTGTTAGAAAGCTTTATAAAATTCATTACGAATCCAATAATCCTCTTTAATTCTACTTGGGCTACTCTTTTAGGAATTATTATTGGGGCCCTTCCAGGCCTTACTGCCACTATGGGGATTGCTCTTCTTACAGGACTTACCTTTGGTTTCCCCTCAGATTTAGCTATAGTAATGCTTATTTGTATGTATGTGGGAGCAATATATGGAGGATCCCGTTCTGCCATCCTTATAAATATCCCAGGAACCCCTGCAAATGCAGCAACAACCCTTGATGGTTATCCTTTAGCAAGATCTGGAGAGGGAGCTATTGCTCTTTCTACTGCAACCTTTGCTTCTGCTATTGGTTCTTTTATTGGAGTTTTATCTATTTTCATCTTTGCACCCCTTTTGGGACAAATAGCACTAAAATTTGGATCTTGGGAATTTGCTTGGCTTGCTATTTTTGGGATAACCATATGTGGAGCCCTTACTGCACCTAAAGATCCTCTTAAGGGTTGGATTGCTGGATTTTTAGGTCTTCTCCTCTCCCAAATAGGAATGGAAACTATAGGGTCTTATCCAAGATATTCCTTAGGATTATTAGAGTTAAAGGGAGGAATTGCTCTTATCCCTGCTCTTGTTGGGGTATATGGAATTCCAGAGATTTTAATTAGTATGAGAGACTATGGAAGGAGAGAGATAGTGGTGAATATTAAGGGAAAGGCCTTACCCAGTTTGAGGCTCATTACTAAAAACTTTGTTAATATAATTCGTTCAGGTATCATAAGTGTAATCATTGGAGTTATTCCTGGGGTAGGAGAGGATGTGGCTGCATGGGTCTCCTATGATTTTGCAAAAAGGGCCAGTAAGGAGCCAGAAAAATTTGGAAAGGGATCTCTTGAAGGGTTAATTGCTGCAGAAACAGGAAACAATGCCTGTGTAGGAGGAGCAATTATTCCAGTTTTGACCCTTGCTATTCCAGGGAGTGCTCCAGCAGCAGTTTTACTTGCTGCAATGTGGCTTCACGGATTAAGACCCGGTCCCCTGCTTGCCATAGAGAATCCTAAATTTATATATGAAGCTGCAGCTATGATGCTTTTTGCAACCCTTTTGATGACCCTTTTTGGTCTTTCCCTTATAAAACTTTTCTTACGTGTCCTTACCATAGATCCAGCAATTCTAACCCCTATAATATTCATTCTATGTGTACTGGGGGTCTTTGCGATAAATGTGAGGCTTTTTGATATTTATATAATGTTATTTTTGGGAATTATAGGGTATTTTATGAGGATAATGGAATATCCTGCAGCTCCCTTTGTCCTAGGATTTATATTGGGACCAATGGCTGATGAAAATATAAGAAGAGCTCTCCTCCTTACCCAAGGTAACATATCTCCCTTCTTCACACGTCCCATTTGTATAGTTCTATTTTTGCTTACATTAGCTATAGCTCTATATAGACTTACAGAAAGGAGGAAGGGTTAAGATGGACAAAGTCAAAATTGGTTTAGTAGGAGCAGGATTTGTTTCCCATATCCATTTAAATGCCTATAGGGAAAATTCACATATTTGTGAGATTGTAGGGATTGTTGCAAAACATTATGAGAATGCTCAAAAAATTGCTGAAAAATATGGAATTAAAAAAGTATATAGAAATTATCAGGAAATGTTAGAAGATAAAGATATAGATGTTATTGATATTTGTACTCCTACTAATATTCATATGGATGTGATCTTAGATTCTGCAAGAGCTAAGAAACATATAATATGTGAAAAACCCTTAACGGGATATTTTGGGGAAGATAAAGAGGAGGAAGAGGTAGGAAGGATTTCGAAAAGATATATGATGGAAAGGGTCTTGGAAAAAATTGATCTGATAGAGAAAACATTAAAAGAGAATAATGTAAAGTTTATGTATGCAGAAAATTTTGTATATTCTCCTGTAGTTTCCAAGATAAAGAAAATGATTGAGGCATCAAGAGCTCCAATAATTGAGATAAGAGCAGAGGAAAGTCATTCAGGATCCCATGCAGAGTATTCAAGAAAATGGAAAACATCAGGAGGAGGAAGCCTTCTAAGAATGGGCTCTCATCCTGTAGGAGTAGTTTTGCATCTTAAGGCTTTTGAAGGAAAATTAAAATATGGAAAACCTATAAAACCAATATATGTTGTGGGAGAAGTGGGAAATCTAACAAAAATTTCTGAGGTTCAGAAAGAAGAGAAGCATTATATTTTTCCAAATTGGGAAGATGTGGAAGATTGGTCCTGTTTAATAATAACCTTTGAGGATTATTCAAAAGGGGTAATTTTCTCCTGTGATACCAGTCTTGGAGGGGTTAAAAATCTTGTACAAGTTTTTACTTCTAGAGGAGTTCTCTATGGAAATATAACTCCCAATAATACTATATTAGCCTATGCTCCTTCTTCTGAAATCTGGGGTGATGAATATATTGCAGAAAAGATTGAGACAAAGGCAGGATGGAACTTTCCTTTTCCTGATGAGGATTGGATAAGGGGATATCCTCAGGAAATAAGAGACTTTATTGAATGTGTTTTATATAACAGAGATCCCATATCAGATTTTGAATTGGCAAAGGATACAGTAAAGGTAATATATGCAGGATATACATCTTCCGAGGAAGGAGTAAGGGTCTATCTATGAGAAGGATTAAAGGAGATATAATTGTAATTGGGGCTGGAGGTGCTGGACTTAGAGCTTCCCTCTCTGCTTATGAGAAAAATCCCCATTTAAAAATTCTTCTTATCTCAAAAAAGCCCATTGGTTTAGGTGGGGTCACTGCTAACGCCTTTTCAGATAGAATGGCCTTTCATGCTACTCTATCCTATACTTTACCTTCTGAGAAAAATTATCTTCATCATGCTATGGATATTTATAGAATTGGAGGAGAAGTATCTGATTATAATTTGGCAGAAATCTTAGCTAAGAATAGTGAATCCGCAATTAACTATCTAATATCTTTAGGAGTGCCCTTTGTAAGAACTCCTGATGGAAAAATAGATCAGTTTTTAACTGATGGTTCTCTTTATCCGAGAGCATGTTATGTAGGACCTAATACCTCCATTGAGATAGCAAAAGCCTTAGTAAGAAAGGTAAAGGAAACAAAAATTGAGATTTACGAAAACTTAATGGTTTATGATCTTATAGTAAAACAGGATAGAGTAATTGGAGCAAAAGCTATTAATACTCTTACTCAGGAGAAATTTATTATTCAAGGAAAAGCTTTTATATTGGCCACAGGTGGGGCAGGAGAATTATATCATCAAAATGTCTTTACCTCTGAAATGACTGGAGATGGATATGCGATGGCATTAAGAGCAGGAGCAGAGCTTGTTAATATGGAGTTTATGCAGATAGGTATATGTCATCCTCATATTTTATTTGCAGAATCGGGAAGTATGTTTCGCGCTCTTCCTAAGATTGTGGATGAAAGAGAAAGAGAATTTTTATTAGATTATCTTTCAGAAGAAGATAGAAAGGATTTGTGTGTTTTGGAATTTAAAAAGGGAGCTCATTGGCCCATTTCCTTTGAGTCTCCTACAAAAGTAATTGATCTTTCTATTTATTATCATATGAAAAAGGGACATAAGATATTTATGAATTTTATGGAAAATCCTTCGTATTTATCCCATGAGGATATTCCTGAGGAGATATTAAAGTGGAGCGAAAAGATAGGTAAAGAGATATTTAAAGACACTTCTCCCTATGAAAGATTGATAAAAATTAATCCTCAGATTGTAGAGTGGTTAAAAGGTTATAATATTGATCTCTCAAAAGAGCCTTTGCCTATACAAAATTCTCTCCAACATTTTCAAGGTGGGATAAAGATAAGAGAGGATGCGGGTACAAATATAAAGGGACTTTTTGCCGTAGGAGAATGTGCAGGAGGTCAACATGGTGCTAACCGTCCTGGAGGAAATTCCCTTTTAGATACTCAAGTATTTGGAGAAATTGCTGGGAAAAAAGCAGTAGAATATGCCGAAAACATAGATTTTATAGAAATTTCTGAGATTGAAGAGGATGTTTTTTTAAAGGGTATTCCTGCTAAAATTGCAAGGGAAAAAATAAAGGATATAATTTCTCAAAATGGATTTTTGGTAAGAATAGAGGAGGATATTAAAAGGGGTTTGAGGGAGCTTATGGAAATAAGAAAAGAGGGGATATCTTTAGATGATAATGGATTATCTTATTATTATGAAACCATAAATATGTTAGATGTTGCAGAATTGATTCTTAATGCTATCTATATTAGAGATGAAAGTAGAGGTCCACATTTAAGATTTAAAAGGTTTGATCCTCCTATTTTGGAGTTTTTTCCTAAAAATCCCCATTGGAACAAATATATTGTTTTTTACAAAAAAGGTAATGAATTTAAATATGAGATAAGAGAACCTGTGAGACCAAGGGAGTGAAATATGAAGGCTAAATCTGCAGTTCTTGAAGAATTTGGAAAACCTCTCCTTTTAAAAGAGTTTGAGATTCCAGCTCTTCCTAAGAATGGAATTCTTGTTAAAATTTTAGCCTCGGGAATATGTGGCTCAGATCTTCATATTATTTCAGGTAAGGATCCAAGGGTGAAATTACCAATGATCTTGGGACATGAAGGGGTAGGAGAAGTGGTAGAGATAAATGGAGAAAAAAGAGATCTAAATGGAGAAATCTTAAAAGAGAAAGATCTGATTATTTGGAATAGAGGAATAGTATGCGGAGAATGCTTTTATTGTAAAGTATTAAAGGAACCTTCCCTTTGTGAAAATAGAAAGGTATATGGAATAAATAGATCTTGTAAAGATTATCCATATCTTCTTGGATCCTACAGTGAATATATAATATTAGAGGAAAAAACAGATATTTTAAAATTATCCCCAAATACTGATCCTTCCATTATGGTAATTGCAGGATGTTCTGGTTCCACTGCAATTCATGCCTTTGATTACTTAAAGGAATCTTTGTTAGGTAAAAGTGTTGTTGTTCAAGGAGGAGGTCCCTTAGGAATTTTTGCATTAGCCTATGCTAAATACCAAGGAGCAGAAAAAACAATTCTTATTACAGGAAGTTCTGAAAGAATTAGTACTGCAAAGGATATAGGGGTGGATTTAGTTCTTGATAGGTATAATTCTACAGAGGAGGAGAGAATCAAGAAGATTTTTAACTTAACCCATGGAAGGGGTGCAGATATTGTAATAGAAGCAACGGGAGCGAGTATAGCAGTAAAGGAAGGTATCAACTTCTTAAGAAAAGGTGGAACTTATCTGATTGTAGGAGTAGCAACCCCTCAAGAGGATATCCCCTTAAATATTTATGAAATTACCTCTAAAAATCTTTATATTCAAGGGGTATGGGTAAGTGATACAAAGCATTTTAAACAGGCAGTATCCTTTATAGAGAAAAATCAAAAAATTTTTGCACCCCTTATAACCCATAGAATATCCTTAGAGGAGATAAATGAAGGGTTAAGATTAGTTAGGGAAAGAAAAGCAGTTAAAGTTGTTATAGATAAATTTTAAAAACTGGGAAATTATGAAGAAAGAATTGGATAAGTTTGATCTTCAAAGATTCTGGGAGGAAAACGATTATTGCTTAGAAAATTTTGATAAGAAGACAAGAATTCCCATCTTTTATTGGCTTGATGATCACTTTTTGTTTGAATTCTTAAATGTAGAATCTACAATTAGATACTATACTGATTATGATTATAGATTAAAGCTTCATAAAGAAGCAAATGAAAAATTAGAGAAGATATTAGGGAGAAGATTTTATCCTGAGGATCCCATTGAACCTCCATCTCCTAATAGATTTGAAGTTTTGATGGGAGCCAAATATGTACTTACTGAAGGGGGAACCCCATGGCTTATCTCAGAAGTAGAAGATGTAAAGGATCTAAAGGAATTGATAAAAAAGATGGAAAAAGTTGATATGAAAAAATCTGCTCTTCCTGAGGATTTTATGGAAAAAAAGGAAAATTATGAAAAAATAACAGGAAAGAAATTGAAACTGGGAAATTTTAGTAGAGGACCTGCAACTATGGCAACAAGTATTTTAGGAACAGAAAATACTTGTATTTTCATGATGGAAGAGGAGGATATTCTATTAGATTTCTTTGAGATTTTATGCCAAAAGTTAATAGAATATAACAAGGTATTAAGAGAAACTACTAATAATGATGAATTTGGATATTCTATTGCCGATGATAATTGTTTTCTTTTTCCCCCTAAAAAATATTTGAAACTCTGTGCTCCCTTTTTGGAGAAAATATTTAAGGAGTTTGCTCCTTCAAAGGAACATAAAAGATATCAACATTCTGATAGTAATATGAAACATTTAATGGGTATTTTAAATGATTTAGGAGTAAATGAAGTAAATTTTGGACCTGAAATTCATCCTGAAGAGATAAGAAAGGCAATGCCAAAGGCAAAGATTTATGGACAGATGCCTCCCTTTACCTTAAGAAATGGAAAACCCCACGAAATTATTGAGATTGTAAAAAGGGATATGAAATTTTTAGGAGAAGATGGAAACTTTGTAGAATGTACTGCAGGAAGTGTTGCAGGAGGAACTCCCTTAGAAAATATCAAACTTTATATGTGGGCAGTGGATAAATATTGTAGATTATAAAATAAAAAGCCGGGGAGAGGTTCCCCGGCTTAGATGAGAAAAGGAGTGAGTTTTCTTTTTTAGAATCTTGCAGATCCAGAGGCAATAAATTTTAGATAAGATAAATCAGGAGAAATATTTTGGATTTGTTCTCCAAGAACTGCAACATCAAGAGAGAATCCTAAAAGACTTACTCCAGCACCAACAGATAAAGTTAATCCCCTTACTGCTAATTCTGCTGATCTTGTGGGATCAAGCTCTTCTAATCTTATATTTCCATAGGCTCCAGCCCTTAATGCAAGAATGGGAAGAACCCAAACTTCTACTCCTGCACGTAGAGTCCCATATCTCCATGTTTCTGGCCTATTCCAATTCTCCTGACTAAAATTATAACTTACATCAAAATTTTCTAAATCTAATGCCAATTTAATCATACCCAAATCTAATGCAACACCAACATTAAAGAAGGAAGGAAGCTGAATGCCAGAGTATACTTCCTCAGGTGGATCATAGGTCCACCAAGCATCCCACAAGCCCCATACAAAGTCATCATGCCACATATAGTCTCTTATATAATTTATATTACTATAGGCATTTCTATAAACTAATCCTACTTTTAAAAGGGAAAGATTTAAAATTGCTCCTAAATCCACAGTAAATCCATCAATACTTGCCCAATCATAGGAATGAAATTGAGAGTCATAAGTATGCTTGGTTTTATTAGGATCATTTTCATATTCACTTCCCGGAACAAATCTTCCACTTCCAAACCATATCCCATCAACCTTTCTTGATACCTCTCCCTTTATATAAGTTAAGTTGGCCCCAAGAGCTATTGGCCCAAACTTTGTTCCTGTTCCTAAAGAGAAGGTATTAAGCTTTGATGTATCTGTTACATCAGAAAACCAGTCAAACTTCATAGGGTAAGTATCAGGTGCATAACTTATCCAATACCCACCATCAGCTCTTGCCACAACTATAGGTGGTATAAAGGGCTTTTTGTATGCCACAGAAAGATTTGATAGAGCTAATGCTGCATAAAGGGGTGTAAAATTAAATTTATATTCATATTTAGGAGTTCCATCTTCCCAGCCAACAACTTCTTTACTTATTTCGCCTAAGGCTAATGCGGTTAAATTTATATTTCTTACATATGCAAGCCCTGCAGGATTATATTCTACTGAGGATGCATCATTGGCAAGGGCAGTTCCTGCTCCACCCATGGCAATAAATCTTGCACTTCCTCCACTCATCCAGGGAAGGAAAGAGAAAAGATTAATGGGATATTTCTCTCCAGGTTCGGGACGTTCTTCTATTTGAGCAAAGGAAATTGTAAAAAGAAGAACAAGGGAAAGGATACTTACTATTAAGATCTTTAAAATTTTATTCATCTTTGGAGACCTCCTTTTCTTTTATACCTTCATTCTACAACTTTTTAATTTCTTGTATGTGATTTATGTCACATTTTATTTGTGATTTTTCTCACAACTTTTTAATAAATTTATCACTTATCACCCATCACCCACCTCCCATTCCTCCAAAATCAGAAACCTCTTTTCCAGGCTATGGGCATTTTTCTTTCTCTTCCAAAAGCCTTTGTAGTTACTTTTAATGTAAGAGGTGCCTGTCTTCTTTTATACTCTGAATTATCAATTTTTTTTATTACTTCTTCGACTAAACTTTTTTCAAATCCTCTCTCCACTATCTCATCAATAGATAAATTCTCTTCAATATATAACTTAAGAATTTCATCTAAGATAGGATATGGAGGGAGGGAATCTTCATCCCTTTGATTTGGCCTTAGCTCTGCAGAGGGAACCTTTGTTAATATTGATTCAGGTATAATTTCCCTTTCTCTATTAATAAATCTTGCCAATTCATAGACCATCATCTTGGGAATATCCCCAATAACGGCCAAGCCTCCTGCCATATCTCCATAAAGGGTACAATAGCCCACTGCTAATTCCGATTTATTTCCAGTGGTTAAGACTAGATGTCCTTCCCTATTGGATATAAACATTAAGATATTTCCCCTTATCCTTGCCTGAATATTTTCTTCTGCAAGATCCATCAAGGGATTTCCATAAGGATTTAAAGTTTCAAGATATGCCTTAAAGATTTTTTCTATGGAAATTATTCTAAACTCAATCCCCAAGTTCTTTGCTAAAATTTCTGCATCTTTTACACTTCCTTCAGAGGAATATCTTGAGGGCATAGAAACTCCAAGAACATTTTCCGATCCAAGGGCAAAGGTAGCTAAACAGGCAACCACTGAGGAATCAATTCCTCCACTTAATCCAATGACTGCCTTTTTAAATCCAGATTTTAAAAAATAATCTCTTATCCCAAGAATCAATGCCTTATAAATACTTTCTATATCCTCTTTAAGGGAATTTACCTCTTTTATAGGAGATAAATTTGATAAATCTATAATTCCAAAATCTTCTTCAAAACTTTTCCCTTCCCAAGAAATCTTTCCATCTTCTGTTAATACAATACTTGAGCCATCAAATATTAATTCATCATTTCCTCCCACTTGGTTCACATAAATTATTGGCCTTTTATATTTTCTTGCAATATAACTTAGCATATCTCTCCTTAATCTTATTTTTCCATAATAATAAGAAGAGGCAGAGATATTAATTATCACCTCTGTCCCTTGGGAGATTAATTTCTCCCAAGGATCATTCCATATATCTTCACATATTGTTATTCCAAGATTTACTCCCTTAAATATTATGGGATGGTGATATTCTAAAGATTTAAAATATCTTTCCTCATCAAAAACATCATATGGTAATAAAGTTTTATGCTGATATCCCAAAAGTTTCCCTTGATAGAATAATAAGGCAGAGTTATAGATTTTTTCATCATATAAAGGAGCTCCCAAAAGAATTCCAATATCTTTACTTTCTTTTAAAATCTTCTCAGAAAGAACTTCATCTATTTTTTTAATAACTTCCCTTCTAAAAAGTAGATCCTTAGGGGGATAGCCTATTATGGAAAGCTCAGGAAATATAACTAAATCACAATTTTCCCTTTTAGCCTTAAATATATAAGATAAAATTTTTTCAGTATTTCCCTTTATATCTCCAACTATTGGATTAATTTGAGCAATTGCAATTTTCAAATTCATAAATTTTCACTCCTTTTTTAGAGCTAAGATTCTTTCTTCTGGAGATGGATGGGAATAATGCCAAATTCTATAAAGGGGCAAGGGATTTAGATTTGCTAAATTTTCCTTCACCAATCTTTTTAGTGAACTTATTAAAGGCTCTTCTGTTCCTAAAAGCTCCTTTGAGAATTTATCTGCTGAATATTCAAACTTGCGGGAAAAGGCATTTATAATAGGGTTAATAAAGTATGCTATAGAGGAGATAAAGATAAAAGAATAGACCATAAGGGAAAAGTTTTTTTCTACATTGAAGGTTTGAGATATTAATGGGGATTTGTAAATAAGAAAAACAAAATAAATATATGCTATATAGAATAATATACTTAAAGTTAATATCTTAGGGATATGCTTTTTTACGTGATGTCCCAATTCATGGGCAAGAACTGCCAAAATTTCATCATGGGTATAACTTAATATAGTATCAAAAAGGACAACTCTTCTTGAATTTCCAATTCCTGTAAGATATGCATTTACCTTTTTTGTTCTCCTTGATGCATCCATAACAAATATATTAGAGATTTTGAACTTTGCCTTTTCTAAAAGAGAAAGAATTTTATTTCTTAATTCCTCATCCTCTAAGGGATAAAATTTATTAAATAAAGGGGCTATAAACATGGGATATAACCAAGAGATAAAAATTTCAAAAACAATAATAACAAGAGCAAATTTCCACCACCAATTGGGATCAGCCTCTATTATCCATAAAAGAAGGGAAAGGATAGGAACCCCTAAAATTATAGATATAATTATGGACTTAATTATATCGGTAATAAAAACCTTAGGAGTTGTGGTGTTAAATCCATACCTTTCTTCGATAACAAAGGTAGAGTATATGCTAAAGGGAAGAGAAACTAAAAAATTTATTAAACCAAAAATCCCAAAGAATAAAAGACCTTGCAAAATATAGGATTTTGAAAGGGAAGATACAAGTTTTTCAAAATATGGAAATCCTAAGAGGATTAATATAATCGAAAGAATAATATCAATAATATGAGATATCACTTCTAAATTTGTTCTATCTATTAAATAATTTTTGGATTTCTCAAAATCCTCCTCACTTATTCTATCCTTAAATACTTCTGGAATTTTTACCCGTGGTGATGTGGAGTATTTCTTATTCCATAGGGTAAGAATTAAATCCCATAATTCTTTAACTAAGAAAACAAAAAGAAAAATATAAAGAAACATTAAAATCCTCCTTTTAAGAAATTTTTATTGCTTGGGAAAGAAGATTAATACTTGCTAATATCCCCTCCTCATAATTTGCCTTTCCCTCAAATTCTATGGATAGATATCCTTTGTATCCCACATTTTTTAGCATCCTTAAGATTCTAACATAGTCAGGGTTTAGATTAAAATCATAGAAAATTCCACCACCAAAATAGGTTTTAGCATGAACAAGAATAGTATAAGGTATAAGTTTTTCCAATTGTTCATAGGTATTATCCAAAAAGTTTCCACAATCCAATGCTACCTTAAACCACTCACTGTTTACTCCCCTTAAAATATCCAAAACTCCATCTGCAGAATAGGTTAGTCCCCAGTGATTTTCTATAGCAAGAATTATTCCATAATCCTTTGCAAAATCTATACATTCCTTAAATGCAGATATATTCCACTCTACTCCTTCTTCATAAGTATATCCTTCTAAGGCTGGCTCCTTTCCCCTTTTTGCCATAAGTTCAGTAAAATCTTTTATAGTTCCCCATCTTCCCCCAAAAACCCTTATAATTGGAGCTCCCAATTTGTAACCCACCTTGATTAAATCCTTCACTTTTTCTATCTCTTTTTTTCTTTCCTCTTCCTCTGGTTTTACAAAATTATTATGAATAGAAAGGGCATAAATATCCAAGGAGTGCTCACCACAAAGTCTTTTTATTTTATATAAATAATCGTCATTAAAGGATTCCAATTGAACTGCTAGAATCTCTAAACCATCTAAGCCGTATTTATAGGCTAAGGATATCATATCTTCTAACTTTAGTGTCCTTTCTTCAGGATTTCCATAATCAAATCTTTTAAAGGAATAAGTAGAACTTCCTATTCTCATTTTAACCTCCAAAATAAAGTTTCTTTAATATTTTATAATAACAAAAAGGATCTTACAAAAAATAAGATGGGAATTGATTTTGGGTTTTAAAAAGAAAAAGCCCCTCCATAAGGAGGGGCAATCCTTTTAGAAGCTTGCCGATAAGCTTATTATATGTTGGTTCGTTAAATTTTTCGTATATAAAAGGGCATAATCTAAGTTGAAGTTTGCAAAGTTTAATCCTAATCCTAAAGTCAATCCCTCCTTTGCTCCATTGTATCCTCCCCTTATTGCTAAAATAGGTAGAGGATTTATTTCAGAGCCAATATGGACTCTGTTCATAAATGTAGGCTTTTCCAACAAAGATATATCTGCAACAATTTTTAAAGGCACTATAAAATTTAATTTCAATGAAGTTCCTATTACCACATCTTTTCTTTCTACACTTTCCACTGTTCCTGTGTTCCATTTTAAAAAGCTTATAGGATTATATAAGGCAATTCCAAGGCTTAAATTAGAATTCACTAAATAAATTGCACCAAGATCTACCCCAAATCCTTGAGCAGATCCTGTATCTAAGTTGGTCATATAAAGATATCCCGTTACTCCTATACTAAGATTTGGCATAACATTAGTTGCCAAACTTAATTGAAAAGCATTCTCTGAAAAGGGAAAAAGTAGTTCTTCTGAGCTTGCACTTTTAGTAGATAATCCCAGTCCTAAGTAAAAAGATCCTAAAGGTAAAACTCCTCCTAAGAATTCCACTCTTGTAAAACTTTCTGGCATCTCCAAATGATTAAAACCAAGAGTTTTTTTGCTTACAAAAGATAGTCCTGCTGGGTTATATATCAAACTTCCCCAATCATCAGAGAGGGCTACATAGGCCTCTCCTAATCCTCCTGCCCTTGCGTTTAAAATCATTGGAGAGAAGGATGCAAAACATGAGGTTATGATAAATAAACCTATAATTAACCATATAAAAATTATTTTCTTCATCTATTATGCCTCCTTTTATAAAAATTTAAGTTTAGGGGGGAAATCCCCCCTAAAAAGTTATTTCAAGATCCCAATAAATCTATTTATTCTTATCTCACCTTGAGAAGAAGTTGCAACAAGCTGGAAGAGATAAAGTCCATTGGGTAATGGAATCCCTTTCCAGTTTACCCCTTCCCATATTACTTCGTAGTTTCCAGCAGAAAGATTCCCAAGGTCCCTTTCATATACCTTTTCTCCTGCAAGGTTATATACTATGAACTTTACCTTTGCATCCTGAGAAATGTTAAAGTATATTTTTGCTGGTCCTTCCTTCGGATTGAAGGATTTTGTGAATTTTGTAACATTTACAAAGGAAAGGGCTTGTCCAGAGTTAAGAATCGTTGTTGCAGAAGTATAGGTAGAGTTATTTGCCTCATCCTTTGCCGTTGCCTCAATGATATATTTTCCATTGGGAAGTAAAGTACCACTTTCATCCCTTCCATTCCATGAATAATTGAAACTTCCATTGTTAACCCTTTGATTTTCAACTATAGTCTTTACAAGATTATTCTTTTGTCCATTAATGGTGTTATAAACTTTAATTGTTAGATATGCATAACCTAAATCATCAGATACTGAGCCAATTATATTACAACTTCCAGTATTGGGATTGAAGGAGGATGAAACTGTTAGGGTTAGTGTGGGTGGAACTAAAAGTAGTTCCTTCACTTTTCTTAATAACACTTCATTAACAGAGATATCTACCCCTTCAAGTCCAAAGGAGAAGTATACTACTGCATAATGTTTTTCTGGATCCACATACCTTAATCCTGCAGTTCCAGAGGATGCTATAGCTTTATTTACAATAGATGGCGCCTTTTGTTCCTTTATCCTTTCAGGAAGTTTTATTTCAAGAATAGAAGGTGAGCCCCCTGAAGGATTGTAAACTAATAATGCTTGTGCTCCCTCTAATGGATCAATCTCATCGGGATATACTTGATTTTGAGCAGAATTCTCGGTGTTTAAACTAAAGGTTAATCCTTCAAAGGTTGTTCCATTAACACCCCTTATGGAATATATTCCCACATCATCTTGAACAAATTCTGCTTTAAGATATCCTTTATAGAAGGTTTCACTTATGTATCCTACAGAATAGCCCCATCCTAAATCTTGGCTTGTGATAAATAATTTACCGCCACCATCTAAATAACTCATTATTTGAGCTTGAACAGAAGAATTATATATTACTCCCCAATCTCCTGCCCAAAGAACCCAATCATAAAGAGCCATATAATTTGCTGAGGGGACTGCCAAATCTTTAAATACATCAATTATGTTATATCCTATTCCTTCATCTGCAAAGGCATTCTCTATAAAAGGTGCTATTCCAAATTCTCCACCATCATCAGAGACAAATAATGCCTCTAAGGTTGCTGGAGTTGTAAAGTATTCCTGATACCAAGGAGAATCTCCATTGGAATTACTTGCTTTTACCCTCATATAATAGGTCGTTCCCAGGGAAAGAGGAGCATTTAATGGAGGACGATATTCTGTATCTTGAGTGGTAATATCTATTACTAAATTATTGAAATTTGAATCTGTTGCAACCTGTAAAGTATATAAAGTAGCGTAAGGAACTGGTGTCCATCTGAATAAGGGTCTTATAGTTAAGGGATCTCGAGAGGGCCAACCAAGATGATGAATAAAGGAAGGTTGTGGAGGAACTTCAGTAGTTTTTACATATATATCACAAGTAATATTATTTCCAGAAATAGCAATATTTTTTACTGCAACTGCTGTAGGAATTTCAAAATAAGCTTTACTATTTGGAGTGCTATTTTCATCAAAGGTAGTATTATTTGTAGATCCAGGATATGGATGTCCTGAATTTCCAGAAGAAAGTCTCTTTTCCAATTGCCATAATCCATTTGCTTGCTCTAAAGCTACTAAATAATGTTTTGATGGATCAAGCCCTGGATACCACTCATAATCATTTTGGGTTCCTCTCATTTTCTCATCCACATGATAAATGAGAAGACCCTCTCCTCTTAAGTAAGCATCAAAACCAATCTTTCTTCTATTTTCCAATAAGAAATATTCATCTCCAATTACCCCATCGGTCCAAAGCATATAAACTATAGGATTTGTCTCCACAGGAGGAATTGAGACATTGGACAAATTATTTTTTGGAACTATTGGAGTTACCCATCCCAATTGAATCTTACACCAGGCATCAAAATGAGAAGGAGAACCTCCTATGGAATATCCCGAAGGTCCTGACGGTCCATTCCAAGATCCAACTGCCATTAAGCTCCATCTTCCAAGACCAAAGGATGAATAATCCCTATCATAAAGATCAGGAAGTTTTCCAAAGGAATGTCCCATTTCATGAACAAATACACCTACTGTTTGGGGTATAATAACAGGATTTCCTTGATTATCATAATCCTCCATATATTCTGGCTCAATGGAATATCTTATAGGGGTTAAAGTTCCATTAATATTTACATAAACTGTTGATGCATGGGACCAGATATCATTTACATCTCCTGTCCATTCTGCTCCTTGTCCTGAATGGATTACAAATACTACGTCATAATTTCTTAAATCATATCCAGAATCTACTGCATGTTGCAAAACCTCTTGAACTAATATAAAAACTCCACCATTAAATCCATAATTTCCATCGTTTATGTAGTAGGTATAAGTGTTTTGGGCAGTATACCAGGGAAGAATAGTTGCCGTTACATCAAATTGATTATAGGAGTTTTCTTTATAAAATTCCCTTACACTTCCTACATTGTAGGGATTAATATTACTCCAATTTGCTCCAATACTGTTAAAAAGTATTTCAAAATAATTTGAGGGGATAACTTCTTGCCTTGGTTTATCAGTAAACTCTACAGGAATTACTATCGCAGAACCTGTACCCGTTGTTTTTTCAATAACTCCATAGATTTTTTCTCCCTTTGGAATACTTACAGGAGCAATTTCTGGTAAAGTTGGAAGCTTTATCTTTTTTTCAATGAGTCTTTCGTGGGGTGGCATAATTTTTACTTTTGTTAAGGGGAGATTTTCTGCAAGGGCAAAGGAGAAGATAAGGATTAAAAAAATCAAAAATCCTAAACCCTTCTTCATTCTTAGACCTCCTTTTAATTTTTTAATTTATTACCTTATAATTATTGTATTATACTATAAATAAAGAAATTTCTTTAGGAGGAATTGCTTATGCTTATATTGGGGCATAGAGGAAATCTATATAATCCTGAAAATACCCTTAAAGCCTTTAAGTCTGCCATCGAGATGGGGGCAGATGGGGTGGAATTGGACGTCCAAAAAACCTTAGACGATGTTCTTATAGTATCCCATGATGAAAATTTAAAGAGGTTAACGGGAATAGATTTAAATATCAGAAGAGTAGAATTTAAAAGGTTAAAGGATATTAAGATTGATGGAGAATCCATAGTTGAATTAAAGACAGCCTTAGAATTTATAAAATCTTATAACAAATTTGTGGATATAGAAGTTAAAAATCCTAAGGATTTTTTAGATGTTATAGAACTTGTAAAGAAGATTAATTTAAAAGATTTTATAATCTCTTCTTTTTGGCATAAAGAAACCTTTGAGGCAAAAAGGTCTTATCCTGATATAAAATTTGCTTATCTTTATGCCCATTTCCCAAGAGATCTTTTAAACTATGTTAAAGAAATAGATTTTTTAAAGCCTCATTATAACTATGTTAATGAAGAATATATACCCTTTAAGGAAAAGACCATAGTATGGACTGTTGACGATGAGGAGAAGATAGATTATTTTTTAAGTATGGATGTTTTGGGAATAATTACCAACTTTCCCGATAGAGTTATAAATAAATTAAAAGGAGGAGAGAAGATGTTTCAAAACCCTTATTTATCCTATTTTGTACAGATGATTGATAAGAAATCCATTGTGAGAAGGGAAAATTATATAAGTTTTGAGGCAGTAAATTATGTTATGCCCTTAAGGATAGAATCGTTATCTATGGAAGATGGAGAAATAAATATTAACAAAACTTTTCCCATGGATTGGAATTTAGGGGAAAGGGTAAAATTTGAAATTACTATTAATGGGGAGAACCCAAAGATAAAAATAAGGGTAAGAGAAGTGGGAGAATTATCCTTTTCTCTGAAGGAATTAGAGGGTGCTATATAGTTAAATTTTAGAATAGGGGAACCTAAAAACAGGTTCCCCTATCGCATTAAAAGATATCATCTTCCTTCATCTCTGTCCCCAGGAACAATCTCAGAATTTTCCTTAACAAAATTTATCACTTCATCCACATAAGCAAAGGCAAGGGAAACATAAGTATCTGCAGACCCATAATATATTGCAATTCTTCCTGTCTCTGAATCTACCAAGGCTGCGCAGGGAAATACTACATTGGGTACAAAACCAACAGTCTCATAATCCCTTTCAGGGGTCAAAAGATAATATCTTGATCTGTAAAGAACTTGTGAAGGATTATCTAAATCCAAAATAGCAGCACCAAAACTATAAACATATCCATTACATGTAAGAACAACTCCATGATAAAATAATAGCCATCCTTCTTCTGTTTCGATAGGTATAGGACCTGCACCTATCTTAAGGCTCTGCCACCATCCTGATCCTCCTCTACCCATTACCCTTCTGTGCTTTCCCCAATAAATTAAGTCCTTACTTTCACTCAAAAATATATCCCCAAAGGGAGTATGTCCTGTATCACTGGGCCTTGAAAGCATTACATAATTGCCCTTTATTTTTCTCGGAAAAAGAACACCATTCCTATTATATGGAAGAAAGGCATTTTCCATTCTTATAAATTCCTTAAAATCCTTAGTATATCCTATCCCAATTGTTGGCCCATAAAAATCAGTACACCAGGTAATATAAAACCTATCTTCTATCTTAACAACCCTTGGATCATATGCATAATTGGGCTGATAAATTTCTCCCTTCTCATCCCTCCAGATTATTTCCTCATCTTCTATCTCCCAATTTATTCCATCTTTGCTCCATCCCACATGCAACCTTGCTTTTCCATCCTTATGGTCTCCTCTAAATACTCCAACAAATTCACCATTGAAGGGAACTACTGCACTGTTAAAGATTCTTGCAATACTTTTTGTGGGATTCCATCCTGTTAAAGGATTTTTATCATACCTCCATATTACTCCTTCATAATTTTCTGGTTTTTCCTGCCAAGGAATATTTTTCAAGGGTTCTCCGACTACTTTTATCTTTCCCATAAATTTACCTCCTTATATCTAATTTTATAAAAATACTAATAAAACGAAATTTTCTTGTCAATATTTATAAAATTGCATCAATTTGCTTTATTCTTTTAAAAGAATATGAAATATGATATTATGATATAAAATTTTATAGAGGAGAAAAGAGTAATGTCAGAGATCCTTTCAAAATCTAAATCCATTGGAAAAATTTTAAACTG
>CALHLF010000064.1 GCA_938034905.1 uncultured bacterium
TTCCCACCTTTCATCACCTTCCTTTTTTAAACTTTTATTGAATTATACTATATAATTTTCTAGTAAGGAATAGAGATCAAAAAAGTCTAAGAATCTGTAATTAATCTCTGATCTTTTCCTCCCTTATAATTTCTCAGGATAATCACTTAGAGACCTCTAAGAAAATATTTAAAGAATGCAGAACTCTTTATTAGTGACGTATTTCATGATATACTCATAAACATGAAAGGAATATTCTTTGAAAATGAAAGATTAAAAATAATTAATGATGACGTTCTAATAACCGAAGAGATTCAAAATAATAGCATAGATCTTATTGTTACTTCCCCTCCTTATAACGTTGATGTAAAATATAATACTTGCGACGATAATTTATCGTATGAAGAATACATAGAATTTAGCAAAAGATGGCTAAGTAGATGTTACAGCTGGCTTAAAGATGATGGGAGATTATGCTTAAATGTGCCATTGGATAAAAATAAGGGTGGACAACAAAGCGTAGGTGCAGACTTAACTGTTGTTGCAAAAAAGATTGGATTTAAATATCATTCAACTATTGTTTGGAACGAGGGAAATATATCTCGAAGAACTGCTTGGGGGTCTTGGATAAGTGCAACAGCTCCTTATGTGATAGCTCCAGTAGAATTAATTATAGTTTTATATAAAAAAGAGTGGAAAAAAACAAGTGGAAGTAGGATCTCAGACATTACAAAAGAAGAATTCATAGAATGGACTAATGGGCTTTGGACTTTTCCAGGAGAAAGTAAAAAGAAAGTTGGACACCCAAGTCCTTTTCCAATAGAACTACCTAAAAGGTGCATAAAACTCTTTAGTTTTGTTGACGATTTAGTCTTAGATCCCTTCATGGGTAGTGGAACAACCTTAATAGCTGCTTATCTTACAAATAGAAGGGCTATCGGCATAGAGATAGACCCATCTTATTGTGAGCTAGCAAAGAAAAGATTAATTAAGGAAGGTAAAATAAGTCAAAAGAGACTATTTATAGCTAATGGGTAACAGAAAGAGGACGATAAGTAATCTGGTAATGGAATATTTTAAGAATCATCCTAATCAAGATCTACCACACGGACCTGTGGTAGATTGGGTAACAAATGAATGGTTAAAGGATCATTCTCATCCGCCTAGAGACCCTTGGAGAGCAATAAGAAAATTACATCAGGAAGGAAAGCTTATAAAGGTAAAAAAGGGAATTTATAGATATTCGCCAGAACTAGAAAAAGATATAGAAACTTGGGATTTCCCACCAAAAGTTAAAGAAGAGATTCTTAAAAGAGATGGATATAGATGTGTTATTTGTGGAAGGGGTATAGAAGATGGAGTAGAATTGGTGGTAGACCATATTAAACCCAAGGATAAAGGTGGAACAAATGATATCTCCAATGGACAAACCTTATGTATGGAACATAATCTTATGAAAAAGAACTATTCTCAAACAGAGGCTGGGAAAAGATTCTTTATAAAGATCTATGAAGAAGCGATAGCAAATAAAGATGAGAAGATGGTAAGGTTCTGTAAGGCAGTCTTTGATGTTTATGATTATTTTGACGTTAATGGGCATATTCCACGACCAAACGGAGAAACAAAAAAGAATCAGGAGAAAAGATAATGAGAGTTTGGTCTGTAAGTGTAGAAAGAAAATCTTAAGCTGTGGATAACTCTAAAAGTAAGCTCAGGGCATTTATCTCAATCCAATAGATTATACATTAAAATTTTATCCGGAGTCTCAAATATATGTAACGTCTACACTCCTAAAGTCCCATCCCAATTTAGCATATAGCGTCTATTTTCTGACAAAACACGGCTTCCTGGCGAAATATAATATTCTGGTCTTGAGATTATTCTTCCTGGTGCATTAGATATCTTAAATTCACTATCGTCAATCACTTTAGGATCGTAATATCCTCTTCCAGATAAAAGCTCTAAGTCTCCCTCAAATTTTATATTTTTATCATATTTCAAATGACTTACAATAAATTCATCTTGCTCTACTTCTTCAGGTGTTGTCCATATAAACGGTGGAATTTCAGGGTTAATCTTATTTACTGATTCAAGTAAAACATGTCCAAAACCATACTTTGATTCTCCACCGATAATAAGCTCGTAAATAACATTGAAACCATCAATAATAATTCCACCATCGATCTTTACTTCTTTCCCATTTATATTCGTGTTCTCCTTAACCCAGATACATCCTGCAATCTTAACATCTTTTAGACTTCCATCTATATCACAAAACTTATTATTTATAAATTCAATCTCATGTAAACTTTCATCCTTTGCTGTTAAAGAATAAGGATCGATTGCAGTAGAGATTCGACTTCCTATGAATCTATTCTCAAATTCTGATTTATCTACATTCCCATACTTGATCCTATACCTTTCAAATCTTGGTATATAAATTGTTTTTCCGTCATATATATAGAAGTATGAAAATCTAAAATTCTCTATAATTTGCTTGCCTATATTCCTGTAGTCTTCCTCTTTTGGAGACGGATTAAATAGATATTCTGTCACTCTTTTTGTTATAGCACCCCAGAGGGTTCTTCCCGTAACATAGTATCTGGTAGGCGAGACTACGAAACTTTTAAAGGGCAAATATCCAATATGTAGGGGACTTTTTAACTCAAATACTACATTAACTTTCTTCCACATCTTTCTTATCATCTATTCTTGCATGATATAAGGCATATACCAATGTGCGTTCAAGAAGTTTTTTCATAAATAATAACTTATCAATATCTTTTGCTACTTCTCTTAGGACTTTGCAAAATTCTTTGAAGTCTTCAGGGAAAGATGAGCCGTCAAGAAAGTGCTTTCTTATTTCTTGTTCATTTAGCATGTTTATTAGTTTTATCCCTATTTTCTTATTCTTATCATCAACTTTTTTCTCTTTATATTCAAGCCAAAGAAACATTGCATAAACTCCATCTTCCTGTAAAACTCCAAGGGCTTTTCTAAGATTGTTCTCAAGATTTGAATCGCTAATTTCATTTATCTTCTGTGCCCACTCCATACATTTATAATCAAGATTAATCATAGTTTTCACCCCCTTACTTTGAATTTACAATCAACTCAAGCCTGCCAAATCCTCTTGTACCCATCCCGCCTATACCAAGAAGTTTGAGATATGGTGAAACTACACTTATTATGTTGTCTATACTTATAGAGCTATTCCTTCTATTCTTCAAAGCGCTGTCTTCAGCCATTTCAATCCCTAATATCGTTCCCTTTGGTATTGCTTCATAGGTGAAGAGCGCACCTTCAACTGCTGTCCCCGTTTGAGAATCTATCCTTACAGATGTCCTTACTTCAAGATTATCATTTACTATGTGAGAAAATAGTTTTTCTGATAAAACAACAATCCTTTTTACCCAATTATTTATTACAGATGGTAAAACGATCTCTACGATTTCTTTCTCATCTTCAGTTTTCTTCACTCCAATCAGCAGCCATCCAAGATTCAGTGGTTTATTTTGCTCTATATCTTTAATTGTATATGCTTCATCTTTAATTTCAGTTGGGATCTTTATTATTTTCCCGCTTTTATCTTTCAATTCTCCAAACCAGTACTCAAGTAGTTCTTTCGTTGTAATCCATACGGTTCCCTGGATTGAGGATACAGGAAAGAATATAATCTGTCCATCATAAAATCTCAAAATACCCTTTTGACTCTCATCACCAAAAATAACCTTAACCTTTTCTTCAGCACACTCCCTTTTCTCTTTCTCACCGCTCTTATTTTTACATTCTTCATCATTTTCCATAAGATATACCGTATAAAACTCTCTTAGAACTCCAGAGATTGAAGTCCCAGGTATCTTTGGAATATCTGTTGCCGGATCTCTCACAATTGTATTATCTACTCTTCCAAGCCTATATCCCCCTGCTCCAATATGGATGGGATCAAGGGCTCTCCCAAACACCTTCTGAGGACTTAAATCGTTCATATTTATAACACCTCCTCTTTTATTATGTGTCTAAAAAGAATAATAACATCGATTAATAGTCTATTAAGAGTAGAATTTACAAGTAAAAGTCTATCTTCCTCTCTTAATTCATTCCATTTATTACCAAAGGCATCTCTTAAAACTGCTTCTGCAAAGGTTTTAAATACGTCATCTTTATCTTTCACATCTCTCCATTCTCTTAATTTAGATGTAAGAACTTCTTCTATGAAGTTTATCTGTGAACTTGAGAGGTTGTTAACCAGTATGCCCCATAGTTCAAGCATCTTAGAGATTTGGCAGAAATAGTAAGGTCTTCCCGTGAATAGTTTGTACTCTTTATCCCCTCTCTTTTTGTTTTCATAGTATATTTTATATCTATCTGTTGTTCCTAAGAGCAAGTCAAAATCAAAATATCCAGGATAGAGATAAAATATCTTCTCTTTAGAGAAGGGAGATAAATCGTCAAGAGTATATTTCTTATCTTCTTCCACCGATTTTATTGGATAAAAGCCATAATACTCTTCATTTTGTTTGTCTGCCTCCCACCATGGATTCATAAGTACTTGCTTTTTAAATTCCTCATCTTCAAGCATTCTTTTTTCCGCATCAAGGAGAATATAGAGAGGGAATTTCCTTTTCGTTACAAGAAGCTTAATATTTAACGGTAATTTTCCTATTACCTTTTTAAATCTCTCATTATAAAGTTCTGTTATCATTTTAATAATTTCTATTGAATCTAAGGCTGGAATTATGAAGCGAAGTAACAGAGGAGATCTGTTTATTTCAATAAATGGATAATAATCTTCTATTTCTATTTTGTTAACACCGATTTTAACCATTCCATTCAATAGATTTTCTTTTGATTTTTCTTCTCGAGCAAGATAATCAATTCCCTGATTTAATGCCTCTTTAACAGCGTCTTCTCCTGTCTTATTGTTGAAGCTAAATTTTCCAAGAGATTCTATAGTATAGAATTCTCCATTTTTAGAATGAAAGATAAGCAAGGTCTCAGGATTTAGTCTTTTTATTTTAATAATTAGAGGAGCATCTTCAATATTTTTATCCTTTAATTTCGATTTCAAATCCTTATCCTCCACAGAGAATCTTATCCTTTTCCATTTATAACAGTATTTCTCTCTTAATTCCTTTATTATGAGTTCAAAGAATTCTTCTGTTTCTCTCCATATTCTATATAATCTTGCAGGTGAGGGATTTTGGGTGAAAAGATATGTGGCAAAATTTTCTTTAGTAAGAATATCATCGCCTATCTTCTCTTTTATTCTCTCTTTAATATTATTAATATGGTGATCTAGAGAGTTTTTGCCTATTTTTACATCTTCAAAGAAAGTATCTAATAACTTTGCTGTTTTATCTTTATCTGAATCTTTAGAGCTTAATATCTCATTTACTACCTTGTAAACACTCTCTTTGTTAGGTTCTACGGAATCTTTTAAATCATCTTTAAGTTCACCCCATTTTTTACTATTTAGCCAATCCTCAAATGTTTGTGAATAGATAGTTCCAATAATCGTTCCATCAAGCCACTTGTCAAGATCGAAATTTAAAGAAATAAGAGCAATTCTGTTATTTTTATCTGCAATTTCATCGATCCATATGGTGTCCTGTCTATTGTAAAACCACTTAGATAGTCTTCCTTTTCTTCTCTCTCCACAGACCTCACACCCTTCTTCCTCCTCATTTTTCGGCCTTATTCTACAAACAGGACATATGTCTTGACCTTTGTCAGGTATTGCGATCTGAGGGATTTCGAAATAACTATCTGGTTCTTTTTCGATAAATAGTGTAGGAGTCATCTTTGGGAACGCTCTTTTACTAAATGCAAGCTTCATTTCGCCAACGATAATGGTAAGTGTTCCTGATGCTTTGCTTAATGAAAAAGAAGGCCATAACTCATTATTACTTTCTTCATAAACTACTGCCAATGCTTCTTTTGCACACTCTTTTGCAAGTTCTTCTACTTTTACTTTATCAAGCTCAGGGAAAGTAAAATAGATTCCATTTGTATCTTCATAGATTGAGTTTCCAATCGGGATTTCATCCTCAAATTTCTTTTTTAATTCACTTTTTATTCTTTCAATAATTTCACTCCTTGCTTTGATTTCTGCAATTTTTACTCCTCTATTTATAAATTCAATTCCGTCCCAGAAGACACCAAATATTCTCCAGTTCACTTTTTCAGGATTAATATCTGCTCCACATACTATAGCAGCCAAAGTAGACTTAAATAATGATGCAGTTGAATAGGAATGATCCCATAGGGTAACATCGTTTGAAGGAATCCTTGTTTCTCCGAGAGCATGAGAAAATGTTGTTTTTAGATTTATTATTAATGAGTTTCTTAGACAAGTAAGATCTATTTTGTCTGATTTATCTGAAAAATACTTATTAAAAAGTTCTGTTAGATTATTTTGTAAATCTTCAAATCTTTTTTGAAGGCAAGTTAGGTCAATTTTTTCTTTTGGATAGCCAAATGGGGATGAGATAGTTGTGTTATATTTCCTCCTTACTATTCCTTTATCATCAGCCGAGTCTTTACGGTCACATATTTGTAAAAGATTTATTAAAAGACTTTTATCTCTTTTATTATGATGACACACTATCAAATTATAAACATCACTTTCTTCATTTTTTAGTTTTACCTTGAGATTCTTTAAGAAATTAACGAGCTCCTTACTTTTGTTGGTATCAATAGCTTTCGAATGGTCAAAGTCTCCAATATCATTTAAAGACTGCTTTTTAATAAAATCAGGATGTAGCTTCCCGATGTCGTGAAGAAGTGCTCCTATTTCTCCTTTTAATATTTCATCTCGATTACTTTTAATTATATCAATCAAAGACATTTTTCCCTCCAAATAATTCTTCTACTTTTTGAGGTAATTCATCTAAATTTTCGAAGCATTTCCTTTTTCCTACATTTAGTAATATTTCCCCTTTGTCAAGTTTTTCTCGGATCACTCCAAACCCTGATGTCTTTTTTGCCGAAAAGCCGTAAGTATAGAACATCAGTCTCAAAGCCTCTGCAGTAAATTTTAAGTCCTCATAAACTTCCTTTTCATTAAAATCTTCTCCTCTTGGACAAGGTACATAGAGGAGATAGAATTCTCCTTTTTTGCCTGATTTCATAACCTCTAAGCTTATTGGTCCTCTTACTGGTGTTCTTGTATCTCTTTTCAGTGGAGTTATAACATCTTTTTCTGCATTATCATTAAAGAATGTGGGGAAGAAATAAAGCCTTCCCTTTAGGGCTTCTTCCTCTTCTGTTTCTGAACCAAAGAGCCTTCTAATAATCTCTCCTTTTTTGACTTCATCCCACTCCGCTTTTCTAGCAGCAAATCTCAGATGCCCTTTCCATGTTGTGGGTCTTATCATTGGCAAACCTGTAAACTTATCTCTTACAATTGGATTTTCAAAGATTCTATTATCTATTATATGAAACTCTCCTTCATCTTTGCTTGTATATGGTTTTTTAAGAGTAAATGATATTTGTATGAGAACTGAGTTTTTAGGAAGATTTTTAAAATCCTCTGGACTAGGATAAAAGTCATTAATATTTTCCTCTTCTCTTAATTTATCTCTTATTGCTTTTTTCTTTTCACCTAAGTTCTTTACTTCTTTTTCAAAACCTCCTAAGGAAGCTTCTGAAAGATAATAATCATATATCATTTTAACCCCCAGATAGTAAATTTTTTCCCTTCTATATATTTAATAGATTTCTTGCTTAATAGCTTTATTAATTCATTGTATTTTTCATCATCTTCTGTGTAAGCAAAAAGACGATTTGGTTTGCTATTTATAGTTTTGTAAAAATATCTTTTACCCTTACCTCTTGCTCCTTTTAAAAAAGGTAATTCTGTTATCTCTTTAACAACTTTATCATTGAGGTTTTTACCATCGATAAAGACAAATCTTGACAGATTTGGATTATTAGGACCTTTTTTATTACTTTTAAGATAATTTTGCAATTCATCTTTCTTTAAGGCAAATTTGCATAAATCATTTTTTTCTATTTGAATAACTCCGTACTCTCTTTCTGCAAGTTTTCCACCGATTGCACCATAATTTGCTATTATTTGAATTGTTTCGTTTAGTAAAGCCCATTCAATGTCTTCGATTTTTCTTAATTCAATAAACCGAAATATTATTTCAGTATCATTTTGTTTTTCTACTTCTAACCTAAACTTCCTTGCCCAACCCGTACAGCCAAATAATTGGCAAGCTGAACAAATTTGTTCATTTAATGCTTCTTGTTCAGTCTTCCCAGATTTTATTGCCTTTTCCAATTTACCTCGGTCCAACTTGCATCTTGAGTTTTCATCTGTTGGATCACAGGCACTACCACCTAAGCCTCTGATTAGAGCTTCATACCACCACCGAAGGCTTCCGATAATCCCTGTTTCTCTTAAAGTTGAACATTTCTTGTTTTCATCCCCTGTCCAGATAGGGGTCAAGAGTTTAATTTTAACTATAAATTCTCTCATTTTATCCCCACCTTCAAAACTTTGTTCGTATTATTTTAATACCAATTGATTGCCAACTAATCTATTGTTTCCCTCAAATCCTTGTTTTTATTTCTGCTTCTATTTCGAGATACGCCACCTCTTTCCTAGCCTAAATAAGTTCAACGTATTTATTATTTTCCAACATCTTCCACTTCTATAAGAAATTAACGTAATCCCCAATCCTCCTCAAAATAAATTTTACTCTCCCATTATATACAGATATATATCAGTTGTCAACAGCCAGGCTCCTGATCTGTAATTACTTTTTGACTTAGAAAAGCAACTATATTAAAAAGTAGACTCATCAAATTTTGTATATAACACAGAGGCTAGGATAATATATACACTTACCCTAGCCTCACACAAATATCTTCTAATTTTTAATCAGTTCTAGAAAATATTTATGAAAACTCAAATCCTCTGTAAGTTCAGGAT
>CALHLF010000065.1 GCA_938034905.1 uncultured bacterium
TTAGAGGGATATCTTCAGGCATTGGAAAGGAATAAGATTATAGTAAAAGAAGAATTGATAAAGGAAGGAGATTTTAAGAGGGATGGAGGATATAAAAGGGGGAAGGAGCTTTTATCCTTAGAGAACCCACCAACAGCCATAATATCATCAAATAACCTTATGACCTTAGGGTTAATCTCTGCAATACAAGAGATGGGATTAAAAATTCCTGAAGATATATCAGTTATATCCTTTGATGATATGGAATGGTTTAAATATTTTTCTCCACCAATAACAGCCATATATCAGCTGTCCTATGATTTGGGAAAGAATGCAGGCTTATTATTACTAGAGAGGCTAAGAAGGAGGAGGAAGAAACCAAAGGAAGTTATTTTACCTACTAAGCTTATAATTAGAGAATCTTCTGCTCCACCTAAAAAATTTACATTAGGAGGTTAAAGGGAAATATGTGGGATATGGAGAGAAAAGTTAAGGATTTAATCTCAAAAATGACCCTTGAAGAAAAAGTTGCCCAATTAGGTGCTATTCAAGCAACAAACTTTATTGAAGATGGGAAATTGTTAAAGGACAAGATGAAGGAACTATTAAAAAATGGTATTGGTCAGATTACAAGATTAGCAGGAGGAAGAGATAGAGATCCTGAAAAGGTTGCAGAATTTGCAAATGAGATTCAGAGATTTTTAATAGAAGAGACTCGACTTGGAATTCCCGCAATTATTCATGAGGAATGTCTAAGTGGATTTATGGCAAAATCATCAACTACTTTCCCTCAGGCTATAGGTTTGGCAAGTACCTTTGATCCGGAACTTATTGAGAAGGTATCATCAGTCATAAGAAAAGAGATGAGAGCAGAGGGAGTTCATCAAGGATTAGCTCCAGTTTTAGATATACCAAGAGATCCAAGATGGGGAAGAACCGAAGAAACCTTTGGAGAAGATCCATACTTAGTTTCAAGGATGGCATCTTCATATGTTAAGGGGCTTCAAGGGGAAAATATAAAGGATGGAATTATTGCAACAGTAAAACACTTTACTGCTTATGGAATTTCTGAGGGAGGAAGAAATTTAGGACCTGCAAGGGTATCCGAAAGGGAATTAAGGGAAGTATTTTTATTCCCCTTTGAGGTTGCAATAAGAGAGGCAGGCTCCCTTTCCCTTATGAATGCATATCATGAAATCGATGGAATACCCTGTGCATGCTCCAAATTCTTATTGACAAAAATCTTAAGAGAGGAATGGGGATTTAAAGGATATGTAGTTTCTGATTATTCTGCTATTGATATGTTAAATCATTTTCATAAAGTTGCTAAAGATTATAAAGAGGCAAGCATAAAGGCATTGGAGGCAGGAATTGATATTGAACTTCCAAATATTAAGTGTTATGGAGAACCCCTTTTAGAAGCTGTAAAAGAGGGATTAATTTCCGAAGAAGTTATTAATAATGCAGTAGCAAGAGTATTAAGAGTTAAGTTTATGTTAGGATTCTTTGATGAAAAACCTTATGTTGATCCAAAGAAGGTTTATTCAATCTTAAATCATCCTGAACATAGAAAATTGGCATTGGAAGCTGCTAAAAAATCTATAGTTCTTTTAAAGAATGACGGCATATTACCTTTAAGAAAAGATTTAAATACTATTGCAGTGATTGGACCTAATGCAAATAGTAAGCTAAATCTCCATGGAGATTATAGTTTTTCTGTCCATATTCCAGTAGTCTCAGAATTATTTGAGGGAGGAAAATTTGAGCCTGAAGTAGCTGTAGAAACAATAAGTATTTTAGAGGGGATAAAAAACAAAGTCTCTTCTAATACTAAAGTTCTTTATGCAAAGGGATGTGACCTTACTGGAGAATCTGAAGAAGGATTCAAGGAGGCAATTGAAATTGCAAAGCAATCTGATGTTGTAATAGCAGTTATGGGAGAAAATAGTGGATTATTTAAAAAATCTCTTTCAGGAGAAGGAAGTGATAGATCAGATTTAAATCTCCCTGGAATACAAGAAAAACTCCTAAAGATTTTGTATGAGCTTGGAAAACCCATGGTACTAATCCTTGTTAATGGTAGACCCTTATCTATAGGTTGGGCAAGGGATAATCTTAATGCAATATTAGAAGCATGGTATCCTGGAGAAGAAGGAGGAAATGCGGTAGCAGAAATTCTCTTTGGTGACTATAATCCCTCAGGAAAACTTCCTATTTCCTTTCCAAAGGATGTAGGACAGATACCAGTATATTACAATAGAAAACCCTCAGCCTTTTCTGAATACTTAAATATGGATACAAAACCCTTATTCCCCTTTGGGCATGGTCTTTCCTATACAAATTTTGAGTATTCAAATCTTGCTATAACTCCTGAGAAGGTATCACCTAATGGATTTATTGATATAAGTTTTAATCTTAAGAATATAGGAGAAAGAGATGGGGAAGAGGTAGTTCAACTTTATATTCATGACGAATGGGCAACTGTAGAAAGACCAATAAAGGAATTAAAGGGATTTAAGAGAATATATTTAAAACCAGGAGAAGAAAGAAAAATTACCTTTAGATTATATCCAGAACAATTGGCCTTTTATGATGAATTTATGAGATTTGTAGTTGAAGCTGGAACTTTTGAGGTTTTTATTGGAAGCTCATCGGAAGATATTAGACTTAATGGAAAATTTGAGATAACAGAAACAAAAATAATTACAAAGGAAAGAAGATTTAAGAGTGATGTGTTTATAGAATAATAAAGAGAGGAGGTGGGATGATTTTAAACCTTTCTCCAAACAGAAAATTCTTGAGGAGGTGTCTTGAATGAAAAAGCTTCTCCTAATTTTCCTTTTAATTCTCTTATCATTGATATCTTTCTCCCAAGTAGGCTTTTCTCAGCTTGCACCAGGTATTCCAAGGCACGAAACAATAATCGTAGGAATATTAACAGGTAGAGTGGTAACTCCTAATAATTTTAATATTTGGGCAGCTGCATGGAGAACCTGGGATAGAGGAATACAACAGTTAATGTTGGAACCTCTTTGGATAGTAGATCCAGCAACAGGGAAAGTAATAAATGCCTTAGCAAAGGACAAACCTGCATATAACAAAGATTTTACAAAAATGGTTGTAAAATTAAGAGAAGGATGCTTCTGGAGTGATGGTGTAGAGTTTACCGCTGACGATATAATATTTACTGTGCAACTAATTATGGATAATCCTGATCTATCTTATAATGCTCCCTTCAATCAATTTGTTAAAAAGGTATCAAAAATCGATAAATATACCGTACTCTTTGAACTTAAAGAACCAAATGCAAGATTCCATACATATTTCTTAGATAGATGGGGAGCTTGCAGGCCAATTCCAAAACATATTTTTGAAAAAGTGAAAGATCCAGCAGCATTTGAGTTTAGACCCCCAATAAGTTCTGGACCATATATATATCACAGTCATGATCCAGGTGGATACTGGGTATTATGGCAGAGAAGAGAAGATTGGCAAAGAAC
>CALHLF010000066.1 GCA_938034905.1 uncultured bacterium
TTTTCTCATTATGGTTTGAAATAAAATATATTTATTTTTTCTTCTGGTTAATACTTTTAATAAAACTTATAATAGATAAATACTTTATTAAAATTTCACTTTTTATATCTATAATTAACACTCTTATTGACATTTTTTTGGTAATTTCTGTTATTTACTTACTTAAGCTTCTTTTGTAAAAATTCTAAAACTTCTGAAAGATTTTTAAATACATAATCAGGCTTTATTTTACTTTTTCTTAGATCATCCTTTGAAGATATTCCTGTTAAAACCAAAAAGGATAAGGACTTCATTCTTTTAGCAAATAGTATATCAGTATCTATTCGATCACCTAAAATAACTATTTCATTATTACTAAGACCTAGTTTTGATAAGGCAATTTTTCCAATATAAGGGGAGGGTTTTCCTATAACAATTGGCCTTTTTTGAGATGCAGAACTTACTGCAGAAACTAAAGAACCAGCACCAGGTTCAATGGTATTTTCCTGGGGAAAAGTCTTATCAGGATTTGTAGCAATAAATCTTGCGCCATTCCTTATTAAAAGGCTTGCTTTTTTAAGTTTATCAAAGGTAAAATTTCTATCTAATCCTACAATTACCGCATCTACATCTTCATCAGATACTTCCCAATTAACTTTTATTATAGCTTCCTTTAATGCTTCTTCTCCTATAACATAGGCTTTTCCTTTATCTTTCCATCTTTTTAAATATATACCAGTAGCTATTCCTGAGGTTAAAAACTCATCCTCAGATACATTAATCCCCATATCCCTTAATTTTTGGTAATAATTTAGAGGTAATTGAGTGGAATTATTTGTAACAAATAGGATTTTAATTGAATTTCTATGGAGAAAATCTATAAATTCTTTTGCTGAAGGTAAAAGATTATTTCCTCTATAAATACATCCATCAAGATCAATAAGAAATCCTTTTATTTTGCTAAGGTCTAACACTTATAACCCCCCAACTATAGTTTTTAATTTTTCCATCTTCTTCTACTAATAAAGATCCATCTCTTAAAATATTTACAATTTTTACTGTTTTTTGTGAAGAATCTGAAGACAGAAATACTTCTTTTCCAATATATGGAAATTTTTTGAGATAATAATTATAGATAATTTCTTTATTGTTTGGAAAATTTTTATAATTTTCTATAATTTTCTTATACAAACCTTCTAAAATAACAAACTTATTCTTCTCTTTAAGATAGGGTAAAAGAGAGGTAGCTTTAAAATCCTTATTTTCAAAAAATTTTGGAGAGATCATAAGATTTATACCAATTCCTACATTTACATATCTTAAAATATCATTATTCCATCTACTCTCTATAAGGATCCCACCAATCTTTTTTCCATTTAATTCTAAGTCATTGGGCCATTTAAGATTTATAGGAACCGATAAAAAGGGTTCTAAACCCTGAATAACACTGACACCTATAAGAATTGGTAAAAAATTTATATCTTCTTTTCTAAATTTAGGATATAATATTAAAGTAAACCATAATCCACCTTCCGGAGAAAACCATTTTCTTCCTTTTCTTCCTCTTCCTTCTCTTTGGATATCCGCAAGGATAATACTTCCTTCTGGTACTTTTCTTTCTGCTAAATTATGGGCGATATCCATTGTTGAATTTACTTCTCTATAGTAAAAAATTATCATCTTACTTTAAGAAATAATGAGATTATTTTTAAAAGAGCTTCTTTCGGAGATAAGTTTGAAGTATCGATTAAAAAAGCATCTTTTGGAATTTTTAAGGGAGAATAAATTCTTTCGCTATCTCTTTTATCTCTTTCTTTAATTGACTTTAATATCTTCTCAAGATTTTCTCCTAATTCTTTTGCTCTTCTTTCTGCTCTTATTTTTAGATTTGCAGTAATATAAAGTTTTAAATTAGCCGAAGGAAAAACAGCTGTTCCACTATCTCTTCCTTCTAATACTAATCCCTTTTTTATTTTTTTTAAATATTCTCTTTGCCATAGAGTTATAATTTCTCTAATCTTAGGCATACTCCCAACCTTCGATGCTTCATTACCTATTTCATCGGTTCTTATAATATTTGAGAGATCTTTTTCTTTATAAAATATTTTAAAGTTTTCTCCCTCCCAGGTCCATCTAAAGGGTTTTTCCTTTATTATTTTCAAAATCTCATCCTCAGAATTTAGATTTTTTTCCCTTGCAAGCCATCCCACTGACCTGTAAAGAGCACCACTATCTAAATAATCAAAATTCAAAGATTTTGCTAAAAGCTTTGCAATAGTAGTTTTTCCTGAACCTGCAGGTCCATCAATTGTTATAATATAAAGATTCTCATCTTTTTTTTCCTTAATGTATTCTATATCTTTTGAGATTTGAGATCTTAATGCCTCTATGTTAGGAAATTTTTTCTCTTCTCTTATAAATTCTTCAAATATTAATTCTACTTCTTTTCCAACCAACTCTTCATTGTGATCTAAAATGTGGACTTCTAAAGTTTTATGTTTATAATTAAAGGTAGGTTTAGTTCCTATGTATATTGCAGAAGTGTAGAATTTATCTTCAATAATTATTTTACCCTTATATATTCCATTAGAGGGAAGGAGTTTTTCTCCATAAATTTTTATATTTGCAGTGGGAAATCCAATTTTTCTA
>CALHLF010000067.1 GCA_938034905.1 uncultured bacterium
GTTCCAGATTTCCCTTGGGATGAGATTAAATCCATAGTAAAAGAGTTAGAGCTGATGGCAAGAAACGGAGAAAGAGAGAATTTAAGAAAGGTAATAAAAGAGGTAATATCTAGAAAACCAAACCCAGTTTGGGATAGATAAGTTATAATGAAGAAAAGACAATTAATTATGGGACATTGCATATTTATAAAGGTTGACTTATAAAAGCCTAAGGTATTTATCTCTAGCTTACTTGGAGGAGAGATTATTAGTAGGAGGTAAAATATGAGAAATTCTAATACATTGTTCCTAATTGAGGAAGCTCTTGAAAAAATCCAGGAATTTAATCATAAAAGATATATAAGAGATATTAGCATAGCATCTCAAATAGCTAGGCAAAGAAGAAAAATCCCTATATTTAAACTTTTCTTAAAGATTAATCATATTTTAGAAAAATTAGGTTTACACCTGACGTATAGGTCTGTTTTTGAAGAGTTAGCTAATAACTCATATGATAAAATGGGCAAATGGAGTTCTATCGGAACCTTTCAACTTGCCCTAAAGAATTCTGAAAAATTTGATGAAGTTTATAATTTGTTCTCTGATAAAGATTCAAAGGTTACCTTTGAATGGTTTATAAAATATAGAGTAGCATATGCATTTTTGGGTGAACTTGCGGGAGAAATTTTCCCACCGAAAATCGCAAAAACTGAATTTTTAAAAAAAATAAAAAAATCTATAAACACTGAGAATTATAATTTTGATTCGGAACCATTAGAAACTGCACAATCATGGACGTTTGAACAGTATTACCTTAAAGGAGGATGCGAAGTATCCGAAGGAGATTATATCATCGATGGAGGAGCATACAAAGGAGAAACTTCATTTTGGTTTCTTTCAAAAGGGGCTGGAAAAGTTTATGCATTTGAACCTGATTTTTATAATTTCTCAGTACTGTCTAAAAATATAAAAAGAAATAAATTGGAAGGTAAAATAATTCCAATTCAAAAAGCTCTTTCAAATAAGATTGGAACTTTCTTTTTTCATACTACAGGTAGTGGAGGGAGTACTTTGTTTAATGGAGGTAATGAAACTATCGAAGGGATAACTTTAGATTACTTTGTAGAAAAAGAAGGATTAGAAAGGCTTGACTTTATTAAACTTGATGTAGAGGGCGCAGAGTTGGAAATCCTTGAAGGAGCTGTTGAGACAATTAAAAAGTTTAAACCTAAAATGGCGATATCTGTTTACCATAAGCCAGAAGATATAATTACAATACCTAAATTTATTTCTGAAATACTAATAGAGGCAAATTTTTATTTGTCACATAAATCTTTTAACTGGTGCGAAACAATTCTTTTTGTAAATCCTAGAGAAGTAAATGAAGGATAGTATGGGATGATGAAAAAAGAAAGTATCCTTTTTCTTCGTTCAAATCCAATTGCTCCTGATCCAAGAGTTGAGAAAGAAGCTAATTCTCTGGTAAAATTTGGCTTTAATGTTATTATTTTGTGCTGGGACAGGGAAAACAAGTTTCCCGATTATGAAAAACGACACTTTGGAGAAATTTATAGAATAAAGTTTAAGGCAAATTTTGGAACAGGGATTAAAAATTTTAGATTCTTTTTAAGATGGCAATTATCTTTATTCTTTTGGTTATTAATTAATAGAAATAAATATACTTGCATTCATGCATGTGATTTTGACACTATAATTCCAGCTATTCTCTGTAAAATTCTATATAAGAAAAAGGTAGTTTATGATATCTTTGATTTCTATGCTGACATGCTTAGAAATGTGCCAGACATTTTTAAAAAAATTATAAAGAAAATAGACCTATTTTTAATAAGAATTGCGGATGCAGTAATTATTGCAGATGAGTCTCGTTTAAAGCAGATAGAAGGTTCCCATCCAAAAAGACTTGTAGTAATTTATAATTCTCCCGATAGCTATAGCTTACCAGCGGATAAAGGTAATACTGAAACGAAAGGCAATCAAAATAATCTTGTAATTGGTTATGTAGGTTTACTTCAAAAAGAGAGAGGATTATTAGAAATGATAAATGTTGTGAAAAGAAATAAGAACTGGAAACTAATCTTAGGTGGATTTGGAGGAGATGAAGATCTTATAAAGGAACAATGCAAATCTATAGATAATATAGTTTTTGTTGGAAGGATTCCCTACGAACAAACATTAAGAATTTATTCAAGTTGTGACGTTCTTTTTGCAACCTATGATCCAAAGATTCCAAATCATAGATATTCAAGTGCCAATAAACTTTTTGAAGCTATGATGCTTGGCAAACCAATAATTGTTGCAAAGAATACTGGAATGGACGAGAAAGTAAGAAATTATAACTTGGGATTTGTTGTAGATTATGGAGAAGAAGCTCAACTTGAAGGTATTCTAAAAGAACTCGAATCTTGGAATACTAACTATAGAAAAGATTTTGCAAAGAGAGTTTCGTCTATTTTTGAGAAAAGTTTTTCATGGGCGATTATGGAGAGAAAATTAATTTGTATTTATTCCGAATTATATTAAGGGAATAAGATTGGTATAGGATAATCCAAGATGTCGTATAAGATCCTTTTTGTTGCTAATGTGTCTCGTGATTTATATAATTTCAGAGTTGGGCTTATGAAAGCACTTAAAAAGAAGGGCTTCGAGATTGTATGTATTGCTCCAAAG
>CALHLF010000068.1 GCA_938034905.1 uncultured bacterium
GTTTCTGAAATAGTCTCTGCTGATACAGTTAAGCTTAATAGTGGTTTAAAAGTGAAGTTATTGGGGATAAAGATAAAAAAAGGTATTAAAAAAGGAAGTTTTTTCCTTTGAGATCCCCTTTTAAAGAGAAAGTCTAAGTTAGATAAATTACTTCTTTAGACAAAAAGGGTATAGAAATTAAAAGAAAGATTTACTACTTTTCTTCCACCTGAAGAATATCTCTGCCAAATATACTTACTAAGATAATAAAAACAGAGACCATAATAATAGACATGCTAAATATAAAATTGGGAGTTCCTTCCTCAACTCCAACAGATATCCTTAGAGCCTTTGCAACATAATAAAGGGGGAGGATCTGTCCAAAGGTTCTCAAATAGTTAGGAAGAAAACTTAGAGGGAAATATATCCCAGAGAAAAATATCATAATATTAAGTAACAAATTTCCCACATTATTTGCTGTTTGGGGTTCTTTAAATAAAGCAGTTAAAAAGATACCAAGGGCCATCATACCTAAAATTGATGATGATATAGATAGAAGAAGATATTCCCAGTTTATATAAAACTTTATATTAAAAATAATCTGAACAGCAAATAAAACAAAAAGAGAAGAGAGTAGAGTTATTAGAAAGTTTCCCATAATCATTCCTAAAACAAAGGAGAAGGGATTTATAGGAGAAACAGCAAATCTTTTAAGGATTTTTCTCTTTCTATAATAACCAAAAAGAGCTATCATGGAAAAGATAGAGGAAGCAATGGAAAAACTCATAACTCCTGGAAGCATATATCCTAAATTAGAGACCCGAGCCTTTCCCGGATCAATAAACTCCTCTTCTACACGAATAAATCCTTCCTCTACCCCTGCCTCCTTTAGAGAGTAGGCATTTGCTATGGTATCTCCTAAGGTTCTTAAAAAGGGTTTTTGTTGGAAACTAGAAAAATTTATTATTAAATTAAAAGTTTTGCCATCAAATAATATACCTCCATCTAAGGAGCCTTTTAACACTAAACTTTTCAATTCATCAAAATGGCTCAAAATGGATATATTTAATCCTTCTATCCTTTCCACTACTTTAATTAAATCCTCATTATCCTTTAATATTCCAACCTTTATTGTACTCTGCCCCATACCCTCTGGCCTACCAAAAATAAATCCAAATATCACAGCAAAAATTATGGGAAGGACTAAAGTAAAAAAGAAGGTGAAAGTATCCCTATAAAAACTTTTAAAGCGATATAAAGCAATACTCAAAAAAACCTTCATGAAAACTCTACCACCTTATATTTTCTAAGAGCAATAGAGAGGAAAACTCCTGTATATAGGAGGGGGACCAAAATTGTTAAATAAAGAGGATAAGGAGATGGCATTATTCCAAGGGTATCTCTAATGCCTGCAGCAAGATAGGTTATAGGGTTAATTATAACAATCCATCTAATTATCCAGGGGACATCAAAAACAGGAAAATATATTCCTCCTAAAAATTGTAGTGGAAATTGAATAATTTGAGCAATAACAGAAGCAGAGTTAGTATTTTTAGAAACCGAGGATACAAAAAATCCCAAAGAAGATAATGAAAAAATAGTCAAAAGAATATATAAAACAAAATAATAAGATAAGGGATTTATGGTACTTTTATAAATTACTTTTCCCACAAAGGTTATTGCTAAGATTTGAATAATAAAGAAATAAAATCTTGCTAAAAAGTAGGCTAAGAAAAATTGTAAATTAGAGATAGGGGTTAGCTGAAATCTTTTTAGGATTTTCCCCTCTTTATACCAGGAAAGCTCCTCTCCAATTCCCATAAGTCCTGTAAAAAAGATTGATACTATAACAATTCCTGGATAAATAAAATCTACATAGGAAAAACCTGCTTTACTTCCTACAATCTCTGTCTTTACTTGATATTCATTTACTTTTCTCATTTTTTTCACAAATTCTAAATTCATCCTATCAAATATATTCTTTACAATCATACTGGCACTTTCTGAAGAAACATTATATTTCAAAGTATAAATCTTTATTGGTGGAGGATTACTCTCCATTCCCAACATTTTAAAAGTAATATGGGAAAGAATCCCAGTATCAAATCCTTCTGGAATCTCTAAAATAAGATTAGTTTTGCCCTTTTTAAGATCATCAAAAAATTTTTCTTTTAAAGAGATATTCTCCATTAATTTCAAGTTAAATATTTTATCTTCCCCTTCACTTATTCTTTTAAATACCTCTGAGATCATATTGGAAAATTCGCCCGATTCATTTTTAACAAGATAAATATTAAAATTTATCCTTTCCACCCTTGTCATGGAAGAGAATATGGTAATAAGCATTACCATAAGAATAATAGGGAAGGCAATAAACCAAAAGATAAATTCCCTTTCCCTTATTGCAGATTTAAAAAAATAAATGGAGTTTTTTAACACTATCATTCTTCTCTAAGCTGTCTTCCTGTAAGAGTTAAAAAAACATCTTCTAAGTTTGGTTGGCGAATAATCTCATTTCTAACCTTTAAGGAACATTCTCTTGCAGTCTTCAAGATAGAGTCTATAGTCTCTAATACATTATCAGTTTTAGCTAAAAGGCGCCCATGCTTAGGATTATAAGTATAATTTACTCCCAATTCCTTTAATCTATCTAAGAAGGAATGATTCTCTTCCACATCTACCTCAATAACACTTTCTCCTCCAATACTTTTAATAAGATCTTCAGGGGTTCCCTCCCTTATTATCTTCCCATAATCCATTATACACACCCAATCTGCTAAAAACTCTGCTTCTTCCATATAGTGAGTAGTTAAAACTATGGTTTTCCCCTGTTTTTTCAATTGTAAAAGAAGATCCCATATACTTCTTCTTGCTTGAGGATCAAGTCCTGTAGTTGGCTCATCAAGAAAAAGAAGTTCTGGATCATTTACTAAAGCAAGACCTATTGCAAGTCTTTGCTTTTGTCCTCCTGAGAGTTTATCTACAGGACTTTTAGCTTTATCCTTTAGATTTATAAATTCAAGAATATCATCTACTTTTAATCCCTTTTTATAAAAACTTCTAAACATACTAAGGGTTTCTTTCACAGTAAGATGAGAGATAAGTTGGGTTTCCTGAAGGGAGACTCCAATTAATTCCTTTTCTTCTTTTCCAATTCTTTTTACCTCTTTACCAAAGATTTTTATATTCCCGCCATCAGGAATCCTTAATCCTTCTATTATCTCCAAGGTAGTGGTTTTCCCTGCTCCATTAGGGCCAAGAAGGGTAAAGATGGATCCTTTTTTTATCTTAAAGTTTACCCCATCCACCGCTTTAACATTTCCATAGGTTTTTCTCAAGTCTTCAACTTCTACAATAAATTTATAATTATTCATAAAAAAATTATAACATGAAATTTTCTAAATACCAAAACTTTTTATTCCCATTGTTCCTTCAGGATTATATTGGGAGATACTGCTCTTATTCTTCTTCTTCCAAGATATCTTGAGAGAAGGAAGGCTAAAAATAAGTATGAGAAGGAAAATAAAATATCCCTTATAGTGGGTTGAAGTTTAAAGGAGAAATCTACATCTTTTAGGGCTTGGTTCATTATATATGTAATTAAGGTATTAAAAAGGGGAATACCAAGAAGAAATCCCAAAATAAAGGAAAAATTATTAAATCCTAAAAACATTGAACTTAATTCTTTATCTTTATATCCCAATATTTTGAATATTCCAAGAGATTTTCTATTTTCAGTAATTACAAGGGCAGATAAAACATAGATTATTATGAAAGCTAAGAAGAAGGAGAGCATATACATAACTTGGAGCATCTGATCCACACTTTGGGCAGAATCTCTAAAGGATTTTATTATATCCTCTTTGCTTAAAGTGGAAACAATATTTTCCTTTGGAATATCAAGTTTATTCATAGAGTAAATTCCAATAAAGGAGTTTTTTTCCATATTAAAAGTATTATTAAATTCATCTAAGGTCATATATCCACTATTTCCCACATATAGATCTGCAATCTTTTTAACTTTTATGTTATATTCCCTTCCATCAATTTTATTTACAATATTAAGATAATCTCCTTCCTTTAGATTAAATTTATCTGCTAAGGATTGTGCTATAACAAGCCCTTCAAGTTCTATTCTATTTCCCTTTTTATCCTTTAAAATTATCATTTTAGAGTTCTTCTCTATTCCATAAATTACTACCTTTGCCTTTGTCCCCTTTATATAAAAGGAAAGCATATTAAAGGGCTCTGAATTAGGATATTTATTTTCCTTTTCATAGTAATTAAAAATATAAAGGTAATTATACTTAAAAATATTTTGGAAAGTATCTTCCACTAAATAACTAAGGGCAGTTTTTGCCACAACACCATACATAATAATTAATGTAGCAAAGGCAACCCCAATTATTAATACAATTTCCCTTGAAGGATGAAGTAATCCTTGCTTAATCATAATCCTTCTTTTGAAGGGGAGTCTATCGAGGAACTTCATTCTAAATTTGCTTTTGAATCCCTTCTCAGACTCTCCTCTTATTATCTCCACTACACTTCTTCTTAAAAGACTCCTTATAGCCATATAACCAGAAGGTATCATAAATAACGCAGGTATAAAGATGGCAATAAAAAGATCATTAAGAGGGAAAAACTTTTCCACCACAGGCACACTTATAAAGGAGACATAAAATTTTGTAAAGGGATCAGAGAGAATATATCCTGTGGCTCCTCCAGGAATTGCTCCCAATAACCATATAAATATGGGAAACATTATATAGGTATTTACTATTTCCCTTTTATTGTAACCTAAGGCATACAAAGTACCAATTTCTGCATGCATTGAGTTTATAAGTCTTCTAAGGACTATAAAAAGAAGTATTGAAGAAATTAACATTACAGTAAAAGATATCACATATGCCATAGGTCTTGCACTTTCCATCTTCATTTCTGTTACTATAATTCTGAAATTTTCATCCTTTTCTTGTAGGGAAAGAAGGTTATATTTAGAATTTACCTCTGCTTTGAAGGAATCAAAATCTGAAATATTACCCTTTACCATGTAATATCTATAAGCTATACTCCTTAAAAAATTTCTCATGTCCTCAAGATTCATTATTCCTATTCCAAAGCGAAGGGGATCTGGAAGCATATCATTTTCGTTCCTTGTTATGTATATATAATCGGGAAGGGAAACAAAACCAGAAATTTTAAAATTCTTTCCTAAAATTTCTATTTCATCTCCTATCTCTAATCTATTACTGTTGGCGAAATTGGGATCAATAGCAATTTCCCCAATTTGGGGAAGCTTTCCTTCCAAAATTAAGGGTTTGTTTACTTTTTCTGTTATATTAAAAAATCTTATTATCTTATCTCCAAATTCATAATCCCAAGTAAATTTCTCCTCAATAGACACATTATATTTCTTCTCTAAGGTTTCTATATCAATAGGGAAGAAGGTAGTGAAGTGAAAATCTTCTTGGTTATAGTTTTTTACAAAATTTTTATAATTTGTATCAATATTTGTAATAAGAATACTGAAAATAGCATAGGCAAAGGATGCAAGAAAGACTAATAAGATGATCCCAATAAAGTGTGCTTTATCTCTCCACATTATTCTTAAGGGAATTTTCTTTAACATTACCAAGCCACCTCCTCAGCAGGTATAGGAGATGGATTATCAGCAAATTCTACGAGCTCTCCACTCCTCAGCCTTATTATCTTATGGGACATCTTGGCGATGGCAGTATTATGTGTGGCTAAAATAATAGTAGTACCATATTTCTTATTTATATCTTCAAGAAGTTTAAGTACCCTTTTTGCATTTTCAAAATCAAGGGCACCCGTTGGCTCATCACAAAGAATTATAGAGGGATTTTTAACAACGGCCCTGGCAATGGCAACTCTTTGTTGTTCTCCCCCAGAAAGCTCAAAGGGAAATTTATCTCTATGTTCCCACATACCTACAACCTCAAGAACCTCTTTTGGATCTAATCCATCTTCAGAAAGATATTTTGTGGAAAGAACATTTTCTAGAACAGTAAGGGAAGATACTAAATTATAAAATTGAAAAATGAAACCAAGCTTTTTCCTTCTGTAGATGGTAAGAGCCATGGAATCAAGGGATGATAAATCCTCTCCATCAACAATAACTTTGCCTGAATCTGCTCTATCAATTCCTCCAAGAATATTAAGGAGGGTGGTCTTTCCAGATCCAGAAGGTCCAAGAACTACGTAGAATTTTCCTTTATCTAAATTCATGGAAATATCTTTTAAGGCATCAATCTTGAAACTGCCCACCTGGTAGCTCTTCCATAGATTCTTTATCTCAATAAACATAAATTTCCCCCTTTCTTTAATCTTCCCCCCTATTATGACTCATTGGTCAATTTTTGTCAAGTAAAAATTTAGTGGAGGATATCTGCCATTTTCTCCTCTGAAAACTGCACAGAACAAAGCTTATAATAAAGTCCCTTATTTCTCATAAGTTCCTCATGATTTCCCATCTCTATAATTTCTCCATCTTTTAATACAATTATCTTATCTGCCTTTTTTACTGTAGAAAGTCTATGGGCAATAATCAAAATTGTTCTTGTTCCTGCTAAGTTGTTGATGGCTCTTTGGATTTCCCCTTCTGTTTCAGTATCTACAGAAGATGTAGCCTCATCAAGAATAAGAATAGGAGCATTTTTTAATACTGCCCTTGCAATAGCAAGCCTTTGTTTTTGACCTCCAGAAAGTTTTACTCCCCTTTCTCCAATCTGGGTATCATATCCATGGGGAAGCTCCATTATAAAATCATGGGCGCAGGCAATTTTTGCTGCCTCTATAACCTCTTCTAAGGTGGCATCCTCTTTACCATAGGCTATATTTTCAAAAATTGTACCATTAAACAAAAATACATCCTGCATCACCATGCTAATATTTTCATGCAGGGATTTTAAGGTTACATCCCTTATATCAATATCATCTATCTTTATACTCCCCAATTGGGGATCAAAAAATCTATTTATAAGATACATGATAGTGGTCTTTCCAACACCGGTAGGACCTACAAAAGCTACCATCTCTCCTGGTTTTATTTCAAAGGATATATTTTTTAAAACAGGGATTTCGGAATTATAGGAAAAATAGACATTTTCAAAGGTAATTTTCCCTTTTACATCTTTTAATTCTATAGCATTTTCCTTCTCTTTTATTTCAGATTCTGTTTCCAACACCTCAAAAACCCTTTCTGCGCCTGCCAATGCCTGTTGTAAATTTTCTAAAATTTGAGAGAGGGCATTTATAGGTTGATAGAACATATTTAAATAAAGTAGAAATCCCACTATATCCTGAACAAGTGCTTTCCCCTTCAATGCCATCATCCCACCTACAGAAATAACTATTAAATTTCCTAAGGAACTTAAAAATCCTACTGTGGGATGAAAAACTGCACTAAGTTTTAGGGCAGAAAGAAGGGCAAAGATATGTTTATAAACCTTATCCTTTATTTTTAAATATTCCTTCTCCTTCTTGTTAAAAATTTGAATTTCTCTAATTCCAGAAAGATTATCTTGAAGATCTGCATTTAAATCTGCAATAGCTTTCTGAGCCCTTCTAAATATAGGCATTATTTTTTTAGCAAAATAGGTGCTACTTAATAACAAAAAGGGGATGGGGATTAGAGAGAGTAAGGCAAGAGTGATATTTATATTAAATAAAATTAGTACAATGCCTAAAAGAATAAGTAAATTACTAAGAAGATCTGGTATTGCATGGGCAATAAGCATTTCTAAATTGGCAGTATCATTAACTATCCTTGACATAAGTTGTCCTGTTTGTTTATCCAAAAAATATCTAAAGGATAGATTTTGAAGTTTATCATAAAGCATCATTCTAACATCAGCAACAAGATGCCATGCTGCATAATGGGAGAAATAACTTCTTAAAAATTGAAAAATTATTCCTAAAACATAGGAAATAATAAGTAAAAGAGAGATTTTTATTATATATTCTTGAGCATTAGGATAATTATTTATATTGGTTATTATACCTATCAGAGTTCTTATAAGCCAAGGACCTAAAAGGTTAAGCCCAGTAATTGCAAGAAGACTAATAACCGATATTATAAGATATCCCCAATATGGTCTTGCAATTTTAACAAGTTTTATCAAATATTTCAAAGCTTCACCTCCAATAGTTAGCTATCAAAATATTTTATTATAAAAAATAAGGTTTGTATATCAAATTTATCTATAAGGTTTTGGGGTTAGGTCTTGAATGAGGGGAGAGCTAAAACTCTCCCCTTTACAATAAATCTTTTTATCTTCTTGATACAATATGGATTACACTTCCCAAAGGCACTTTTACCGCTTCCATTATTGCCTCAGGCAAAGTGGGATGGGCATGAATAGTTTCTGCCACATCATCTAATTTAAGATTATTCTTTATAGCAAGGGCAAGCTCTGCAATCATAATCGATGCTTCAGGTCCTACAATTTGGGCTCCTATAATTACTTTATCCTCTTTTCTTGCCACAATCTTCACAAAACCATCTGTAGCATTCATAGAAACTGCCTTTCCATTAGCAGTAAAGGGAAATTCTCCTGTAACCACTTCTATTCCTTGTTCCTTTGCTTCCTCCTCTGTTAGACCACAGGCTGAAATCTCAGGGGAGGAAAATATAACCCATGGTACTACTCGATAGTCCATTTTCTTATTTTCTCCTGCTATAATTTCTGCTACTACTTCTCCCTCTTTCATTGCTTTATGAGCAAGTAAAAGTCCTCCTATAACATCTCCTATAGCGTATATATTCTTAATATTTGTTCTTAAATACTCATCCACCAGGATTCTTCCATTTTCTGTTTTCACCCCTACATTCTCAAGCCCAATATTATCTGAATTCAGTTTTCTTCCTATAGAAACAAGTACCTTCTCACTCTCTAAAACTTCTCCCGTAGAAAGAGTAGAATAAACTTTTCCATCTTTAATCTCTACATTTTCTATTTTTGTCCCTACTCTTACCTCAATACCCTTTTTATTTAAAATTCTCTGTAAATAGCCTGCCACTTTCTTGTCTTTGAGGGTTGGGATTAATTGTGGCATCATCTCTACTATTGTTACCTTTGCACCAAAGGTACTGTAAAAAGTTGCAAACTCAATTCCGATAGCTCCTGCACCAATAATAACTATATCCTTAGGTATCTTTCTCAAATTTAAGGCATCATCAGAGGTTAGTACATTCTCTCCATCAATATTAAAAGCAGGAATAATAGCAGGCTCAGAGCCCGTTGCAATTACAATATTATCCCCTTGAACTAACTCCTTCCCTTGAGGAGTTTCTATCTCTATTGTTTCATTATCAACTATCCTACCTCTTCCCTTCTTAATTACTACTTTTCTTGATTTAAGAAGATATTCTACTCCTGATACAAGTTTTTTAACTACATTTTCCTTCCAATTAAATATTCCCTCTACATCGTATAAAAAAGAATCAACCTTAATTCCAAAATTTTTTGCCTCTTTCACTGTATAAAAAACTTCTGCACTTTTAAGAATTGCCTTTGTAGGAATACAACCTCTATTTAAACATGTTCCTCCAAGATCTCTTTCTTCAATAATACAAACTTTTTTCCCAAGATCTGAAGCTCTTATAGCTCCTACATATCCTCCTGATCCTGCTCCTAAGAATATCACATCAAATCTTTCCATAAGATTCCTCCTTAGGATATTATCTTCTCATTCTTTTCTATCAATTCTACCCAACCATCGTAATTTACACAAGGAAAAAGACTTATATTTTCTGAATAACCTCTTGCCTCCAAATCCTCTTTAAGTACAAAAACTGATACTCCATTTTTAATAAGATCTTTTGTTTTTTCTTCTATAGCATACAAAACTCCGTCTTGTACAAAGAGAATAATATCCCCTGGACTGGCTATTTCAATCATACGATTACTAATATTCTCTTTAGGACTTTTCTTGATAATTATTAGTGCCATTTGTTTCACCTCTTTTAGAAGAAGATTATTCTATCAAAAGAATGAATAAAAGAAGAAAGTTCATCATTAGTTATAATTTGGGCCTTCCAAGTAGGTTCTATATCTTCTTCCTTTATCTTTCTTTTCTCAAGATCTTCCTTTACCACATAAATTGGTGTTCCATATCTCTCAAGATATTTAAAGGACATACTCAAAGAAAGACAACCTAATTTTTCAGGATGAGTATTTTTATTGACTGCAACTACAGCATCCTCCATAAAAAGAATACTAGGCTCTAAATCCTCTCCATACATTCCAAAGGCACAACGAAGAGCCTCATTCACCCAGATAGACCCTGAAGGACTCTGATAAACTACAAAAAGTACCTTTTTCATAAAAGCTCCTCCTCTATGGCATTAGATTCACATATCTATCAGCCTTAAATATTAAGGATGCCATCTCAGGAACACCAGAAAATTTAGGTCCTTGTATAGTATTTTCTGGAGATATTCCTCTATAATCGGCACAAAGCCCACAAATATGTATTTCTACTCCTTTTTCTGAAAGTTCTTGCATTTTATGAGGAATATTTCTATCTATCCTCAAAGGCTTCACTTTTGAATTAACAGAAAGAACAGAATCAGCAAATAAGAAGATAGAAACCTTATGCCCTCTATTTAATGCAGACTCAGCAAGATGAATAGCAGTATCAAGATCTTCATAGGTATACGGAGGCACATTTACCTGTATCACAATATGCATTTTAGATAACCTCCTTTATCTTCTTTCATATAAATACCAATACATAAACCAATTTCCCAAAACAAAGAAAATAAGAGCCAAGATAGAACTTAAGGCAAGATGGGGAATTCCTGATAATATATGTCCAATATTGCAACCTGCTGCAACTCCTGCCCCAAATCCCATTAAAATACCCCCGAGAATTACCTGAAGATATGTCTTAGGATCCTTTGGAACCCTCAACTTAAATTCTTTAGAAATTAAAGCAGAAATGAAAGCACCAATTATAATGCCTAAAATTATCATTCCTTTCCAATTATAGGGTGCTCCTGCCACAGTACCCCCCAAAAGATTAACCCATCCTCCTGTTATTCCTAAAGCATAACTCTTTTGGGAAAGATATGCTAATATTCCAACAATTCCTAAAGCAATTCCTCCTTGTATCCAATTTAGTCCTGTAACCTTTCTTTCCGTGGTCTTTACGCCAAAGATATATATAGCCAAAAGAATAGAGAAAATAATAGCAATGATCCAAGGATTAATACCTAAAACATTAGCTATAGTTGGATTTATCTTACCATCTACCGCATTATATATTCCTGGGTCTTGAAGAGTTACAGTAATAGGAGAACCAAACCAAGAATTAATAAAATTCAAAGCCCCTTTTCTTACTGCAGCTGCACTTATTCCAAAGGAAAGACCTGCTAAAATTGCAGTAATATACCCTTCGCCTATTCTATAGGTGACACCACTGGCACAACCTCCAGCAAGAACCATACCCATTCCAAATAAAAATCCTCCAATAATCTGAGCAAGCGGAATAAGAGGTTCTGGATTAAGTTTTATCCACCCCAAAGAAGCGACTAAATGAAAACCTAAAGTTTGAATAAGTATAGCAACAACTGCCATTTTTACTAAATAATTATCTTTATTAAACTTTATATCTCTTATGGCAGAGTTAAAGCACATTCTTGATCTTTGTAAGACAATGCCAAATAAGATTCCAATAATTAAGCCTTGCCAAAGCATTTTAAAAATCCCTCCTTAGAAGTTAAATTTATTATAGTTTTTTGATAATAATCTTCCATTCACTGGGACCGATTTCTTCAATACCTAAAACTTCTCCACCTACCTCTTTAGCTCCTTGAGGAATCCTTTCTTTGGATAAAGGATAATCAATAAGTACCTCTAAAATTTCTCCAGATTTCATTGTTTTGAGCTTTCTTTTAGTTTCCACATCAGGTACTGGACAAACTTCTCCTCTTACATCAAGAACATAATTGGGTCTGATCTCCATAATTCTAACCTCCTTTTTTCTTTTTTAAAGTTAAAACAGATAAAATGCTTCTTTTCTCATAATTATTCTATTTGATCTCCATAAAAAACCTTCCCTCAAAGTAATTTTCTTGTCTCCTAAATTACTACCTAAAAAGTATTATTCTTAGGTATATTATTTTATTTTTATCAAAATGTCAAGTATAACTCCCATTTGATCAGTAATCACTTCTCACCCCTTTTAATAGGAGAACTATTCTTTTCCATAAATATTGTTAGCCATCTTCCTAATACTTAATTATTAGGATAAAAATTTTTAAAGAAAGAGACTCACGAGATGATCTTCTTTTATTTTATAGTGTTATAATAAAAAAATGAGAAAGGAAATTGAAATATCAGAAAAGGAACTCCTCATAAGCCTTAAAGAAAGGCTTCTTATGATTTTGGGAAAAGATATTAGAAAGATTGTTCTTTTTGGTTCAAAAGCTCGAGGAGATTTTGATGAAAATTCAGATATAGATTTAGCAATAATTGTAGCCAATTTAGATAGAGTTAAAAAGATTTAAGGCTTTTAAGTCTGCACTTTATTAAGGAAGATATATTTCCTCTAAAAATGGCTCATATTTTTTCAAGACTTATGAAATATAGAGAAGAATCAGATTACAATCCCTTTTATATTT
>CALHLF010000069.1 GCA_938034905.1 uncultured bacterium
GTTTTCTTCTTTCTTTTCAAATTTTTCTCTTAAAACTTTTATAAATAGGAGTCCCAAGGCTACAATAATTAAAATACCTATAATCCCTACTGGGAATATACTAATAAAACTATATAATATGGCTAAAATCCATATTAATATAACAATTAGCAATATACCATAAGCTATTTTTTCCATAAAGACACCCCTTATTAGAATCTGGTGCGGATGGGGGGACTTGAACCCCCACGGGGTTTTATCCCCACAAGATCCTGAATCTTGCGCGTCTGCCATTCCGCCACATCCGCAATTTATTACTGCATATTATTTTAAGGTATTTATCTTTATAGTCAAATATAATTCATACATTTAAGAAAACTATCCAAAATCTTCTGAAAATGGTAATTCCAAACATGAAATAGTGATATCAAAAATAATCCCAACAAAAAGTAGGATAGGAAGGAAATATTTTATCCATCTTTTCAATAGCTTTTTTGTCTTTTACTTCTATGAAGCCTAAAGAATAGGCTTTAGAGGGGAACAAAGTTCCTGCAACGATTTGAGTTAATGTGGTTATATTTAAAGCAATATCATAATCTTGAGTAGAGATCTTTTTTACTTCTGCTTTACTATTTTCTATTTCAAGTTCCCATACTGCATTATTCCAGTCTGCATATTCGTCTTTTAAGTTTATAACTATTTTCTCTTTTATTTCTTTGTCATAATTTATAGAAGTTAAGGCCCTTTCTACCTCCACTATTCGAAGCATAAAGGTAGGTTCAATCTTACATTCACCCCTTGGGTTAGGAAGTATATAGGGTAAAGGATCATCCAAGGGCAAAGTCCATTCCACCTCTTCAATACTCATACTTTGCTTGTGAAAGAGTCCTAAAAATCCTTTATATGCTGAGATATCAAGAGGTACAATTTCTCTTATTACAATCCTATTTGTATCCTTCTTTTCTACGCTGTAAAGCAGGTATCCTTTTATTTCTCCTTCCTCCTCATAGACATATAGATAGGTTAGAGTTCTATTTCTAAAAATTATACTTTCCCATCTTTCTTCAGTTCTTTTTATAGGGCCTGTAAAACCCTTAGCATATTTTTCATAAACTGATCTAACAATTCTCCAGTCTTCAAGATTTATTTGTTTCACTCTTTCAAGTTCTTTAAATTTCGCTAAATTATAGCTCTTTCTTATATATCTTTTTTGAAATCCTGCAAGTTCCCATCCGAATAGTCTATAAAATTCAAAAGAAAAAGGATAAAGTGCAGAGAAGATTAAGTCTTTTTCTCTTGATATTCCTATGGCTTCTTTCAAAAGATAATGAATATAGTTTTTTCCTCTATATTCAGGAAAGGTTGCAACTCCTCCTATTCCACTAAGTCCTAAAGTTTTTCCTCTTATATAGAATTCAAAGGGAATAATATTTAGGGCAGAAATTAGCTTATTGTTTTCAAAGACTCCTATACAATTTCTTATACTTTTTTCATTAATCCAGGTACTTACCTGTTCATAAGGTAGTATGAAACATTGACTCCAAAGTTTTATAAGTTCCTCTATATGGGAAGAATTTAAAAATTCAATTTTCATATTTATTCTCCTTTTAGTTTTTTATATATCAATTTCACCAATGTATTACCTTTGAAGGGATAGTCTTCAGTGATTTCCCAAAACATTATCCCTCCAAGGTTATTTTTAAGCACATATTCGCATTTTAGAGTAATAGACTCTTCATCATCATAGGAGTACATAATGTTTTCTTTTGGATTCCAAAGCCATGGAACCTTTGCATAATCATCTCTGAATTTCTTATAATCTGGATTATTTTCTAAAACTCCTTTTATAAAAAAGAAAGGATTGCTTCCTGAAGGACTCTCATTATCAAATATTCCATAAGGAATTCCTTTTACTTTTGCAAAAAGTCCATTATTCTTATTGTCTTCTACAATCCAACCCTTGCCATAAAAAGGTACTCCTAATACTATTTTTTCAGAAGGAACACCTAATTTTATATACTCTTTCACAGCAAAATCACAGTTTAATTTTTCCCTACTTACTAGATCAGGATCATTAGGATTTCCATAAAGGGGAGAATGATGATGGGAATATTTGCTCCATATTCCATGGAAATCATAGGTCATTAAATTTATGAAGTCCAAATAAGAATGATATTTATCTGGTTCTGTATTGTAAATTATGTTATAATTTGCAGGAGCGGCAATAGTGAGGAGATATTTTTTACCTTTCTTGTTTTCTATTTCATTTAGGAACTCTCGTAATGATTTTAGTAATAAGGTGAAATTTTCTTTATCCTCAGGTCTTGAAGTCTCCCTTTCTGGTCCACCACTTACTGGAAATTCCCAGTCTATATCTATACCATCTAAATCATATTCAAATATTATATCTTTAAAGCTTTCTGCAAACTTTTTTCTTGAATCCTCATATAAAGATACATCAGAAAAGCCTTCGGATCCTCCCCATCCCCCTACTGATATTAGTACTTTTACTTCAGCAAAATCCCTTTTATATTCTTTGATCTTATCCATATTTTTAGTAAAGAGTTCTTCATTAATGGGATAAAACTTTCCTTCTCTTATTCTTCCAAAAGCATAATTTAAGTGGGTTATGTATTTCCAAGGAATATTATCTATGAAGTAACCCATATAATCATCATTGGTTTTCCATTCGGGAAAATAGGCTACAATTTTTTTATCCATTTAAATACTCCTTATTAATAATTTTTATAATTTTAACATAAAATTTTTAATCTCTTAAATCTTGAACTCTCAAAAATTTTAAGGAAAAATAATAATAAATTCTCGATTAGGAGGTTCTTATGGAAAAGAAAAAAGTTCTTTTTATATGTACCCATAATTCAGCTCGTTCTCAGATGGCAGAAGGTATTATGAATGCAATATACGGGGATAAATTTATAGCATTTTCTGCAGGAACAGAGCCACGAGGTGTAAATCCCTTTGCAATAGAGGCTTTGAAGGAAATAGGTATTGATATATCTCATCATAAAAGTAAGAGTATCGATGAGTTTAAAGGAGAAACTTTTGATTATGTAGTGACGGTATGTGATAACGCAAGGGAAAAATGTCCATATTTTCCAGGAGGAAAAAAATATATTCATAGAAGTTTTATGGATCCTGCAAGCGTAGAAGGAACTCCTGAAGAAAAATTAGAGGCATTTAGAAAGGTTAGAGATGAAATTCTTCATTGGATAAGAGAATATTTTATTGAAAATAGAGAAGAAGGGATAAATTTTTTTACTCCTAAGTTATAGGTTTTGAGAATGAATTCTGATTTTGAGATTCTTTCTTAAAATAAAAGAAGATCTATTCTCTTTTAGAGAAAGAGGAAATATGCTATAACTTTTTGCTTCGGTAAAAAAATCTCAAATAGCTACCATTTTCTAAGAAAGTTAATAATTTCTTCAATATCAGGGAGCTCTCTTATGGGATATATTTTGAAAAAAATTATCTTTCCTTCCTCATCTATTATTATATTTGCCCTTTCTGAGAAACCATCTTCTTCTCTAAAAATTTTATATAACTTAGCCACTTCTCCATGAGGCCAAAAATCTGATAAAATTTTAAGCCTTTTTAATCCTAAATTTTCAGCCCATGCTTTTTTGGAGGGTACAGGGTCAACACTTATTCCTACAGGAAGGGTATTTAACTCTATAAATTTTTCATAATTTTCCTCTAAGGAAAGCATCTGTTTTGCACATATGGAAGTCCAAGCTAATGGGTGAAAAGAGAGAAGTATTTTTTTGTTTTTATGATGAGATATTTTAAACTCCTCTCCATTTTGATCTTTTATAGAAAAGTCAGGGGCAGGAGTATTTATTTCTAAGCCTTTTTGTTTTTTCATTTTATCTAACCTCCCAAATTAAATTTATACTATTTTAGCATAAATTTCTAAGATTTAAAATAAATATAATTTCCAAAAACCCTTGACAAATATATTTTTTAGGAGTATATATGTTTATAACATATATATGGAGGTAATGTTAAATTGAGAGGTTTTAGAGGCAGAATACAGGGAAAAGGAATAGGACTTGTTCCTGGTTTCTGGTTTAGAGTCTTTGTTCTTTCTGCTCTTTCTAAGAAGGAACTTCATGGATATGAACTTCTTAATATGATTGATGAATATTTTCCAGAATTTTGTTTTTGTAGAGGTCCTTCTGGAATGGGAACAGGATATAGGATTTTAAGAATACTTGAAATGGAGGGACTTATTAAATCTCGTTGGGAGACAGGAGAGGGTCCTGCCAAAAGAATTTATTCCATTACTCCAGAAGGTGAACTCTTTTTAAGAGAGCTTTTAAACTACATAAAAGATATGAGGGAAAGAATAGATAAATTTATAGAGTTTTTAGAAAGAAAGGAGGTGTAAAAAATGAGATGGTGGAGAGGTTTTGGTGCCTTTTGTTGTCCTTGGCCTTACTGGAGAGGTAAAAGATGGTGGTGGAGTGGGGCAAGATATTATCCATACTCTGAAATTACTAAGGAAGAAGAGAAGGAATTTCTGGAAAATTTGAAAAAGGATCTTGAAGCAGAGCTTGAAGATATAAATAAACGTTTAGAAGAACTTAAGTAGGTTTTTAGGGGAGAAGAAATCTTCTCCCCTTTCTCCTAAATTAAAATGAGGAGGTTTTTACATATAATTGCTTTAGTTTTACTTTTTCTTTCCTTTTTAAGGGATAAAGGGAAAACAAGAGAGGTATTAAAGGTGGTATATAAAACAACTCTAACAGTTTTTCCAGTATTATTTATGATTTTTATACTTATGGGTGTGGTATCCGTATTAGTTTCTAAAGAAACTATTGCCCATTGGCTTGGAAGGAAGTGGGATAATTGGAATATTAATAGGAGAACTTGTAGGAGCTTTTGCTTTAGTTCAGCCCGCAGCAGTTTTCCCTTTTTCAGGTATGCTTTTAAATAAAGGTGCAAGTTATACAACTATATATGCCTTTGTATCTACTGCTATACTTATCGGAATATCTACATTTCCAGCAGAAATAAAATTCTTTGGAAAGAGATTTACAATTGTAAGAAATTTACTAACTTTTTTTGTTGTTTTTATTTTTTCTCTATTTTTCCAGCTTTTTTTAAAATAGGAGGCATTATATGAAGAAGATATATAAAGAGGCTTTAACATATATTCTGATTGGATTGGCTATATGGTTTTTAATTTTCATATTCTTTCCTTCTAAAGGTTTAGAGGTAGGTAGAGTAGCCTATAATACCTTTGTTCAAGCAGTTAAAATAGTAATTGCTGTTTTCCTCTTTATTGGGTTATTGCAGGTATGGTTAAGTTCTGAAACCCTATCAAAAATTATGGGGAAAGAAGCAGGATGGGCTAAATATGTTATTTCCTCTACTGTTCCCATATTCATAGGAGGATCTCTTTTTAGCATATTTCCTCTTCTTTCTGCCTTGTTAGAAAAGGGAGCATCTTTAGGTGCAATTTTAACCTTTATCACAGCGTGGAGTGGTAAGGCTCCTCTAATTCCTTTAGAGATTCATTTTTTGGGATTACATTTTACCATCCTTAGAACAATCATGGTCATACCTATGGCTTTAATTATTGGAGTAGTGGGTGAATTAATTCTTGAAGCTTAGGAGAAAAAAGCTATTAAGGTGGGAGAGATGGTAGAAGAAATCTTAGAAGATGAAATCAAAATAGAAGAAGAGGTTGAGAAAGAAATTACTGAAGAATTAATAGATAATAAGGAGGAAAGATAGTATGCAAAATTTAATAACAGGTTTAATATTATTAATTTTTACGATAAGTTTATATGTTATTTACTTTAGAAAAGATAGAAGTAAAGTTAAAAAGTCTATTGAAAAATCCAAAAAGATTTTTGTCCAAAATTCTGTAAGGCTTTTTGCAATTTTTTTGATAATATCACTCTTAGACAAATTTCTTTCTAAAGAAGCAGTAGGAAATTTTCTTTTAAAATTTTCTGGTTTGAAAGGGATTTTATTAGGAGATATCGTAGGAGCTATAATGATGGGACCTATTGCTTCGGGATATCCCATCGCAAAATATCTTTTTGACCATGGTGCAGAAGTTGGACTTGTCTCAGCCTTCTTACTCTCATGGGTAATGATAGGAATTATTGCAATTCCTGTAGAACTTAAAGAGTTAGGTAAAAAATTTACTATAACAAGAAATATTCTTGCTTTCTTCTCAATAATTATTATTTCTTTGATAATGGAGGCAATCTTATGAAAGAAAAATATATTTCCTTTTTAAAAGAATATATCTTGGAGATAGTGATTTTATTGATAGCAATAATACTAATAATTTTTAATCCTCAAAAGGCATATTTAGGTATTTCTAATGCTTTTACAACTTATTTAAACCTATTCCTTGTGATATTATCTGTTGCTTTTCTTACAGGCTTTATATCAGAAGTAGTGCCTAAAGAAACTATTAAGAAGATCATTGGAAAGGAGAGTGGATGGAAAGGAATATTATTAGGAGCAATTTTGGGTACTTTAATGGTGGGGCCTGCTTATGTGTTTTATCCATTTTTTAGAGAGATGATAAATAAAGGAGCAAGAATAAATGTGATAGTAACTACAATAAGTGCTTGGGCAATAAAAGTCCCTTGGATTCCTTTCGCTATAACTCTCCTTGGAGTAAAATATGTGCTTTTTTTAAATTCGCTTGTTTTCATATACGCCATATTCTCAGGGTTTATAGTAGAATATTTTGTGATACACTCTAAAGAGGAGAAGGCTTAAAACGTGCTGTGGCTCAGCTTTGATTAGATAAGTTTCTGAACACTATAGATTAATAGAAAAAAGGAGAAAGAAAAAATGAGAAATGAAGACTTCATACTGCAGAGGAACAAGATTTCTGAGAGAATGAGTAAGATTAAACAAAAAATTATAGTTATGAGTGGAAAAGGTGGGGTTGGCAAAAGTACTTTTTCAGCAAATTTAGCTATAGCTTTTGCTGTAAAAGGATATGAAAATAAAGTAGGAATATTGGATGCAGATATTCATGGATATAGTATTCCTAAAATGTTTAATATGATTTCACAAAGAATGTATCAAGCCGATGATGGAATACTTCCTGCAGAAGGTCCCTTAGGAATTAAGGTGGCATCGGTAGGATTTATGATTCAGGATGAAGATTCTCCAATAATTTGGAGAGGACCCTTAAAAGCTCAGCTTATAAGGCAATTTTTATCAGATATAGTATGGGGAGAATTGGAATTCTTAATAGTTGATCTTCCTCCTGGTACTGGCGATGAGCCTTTGAGTATTGCCCAAGACCTTCCAAATCCAGATGGGGTTGTTATTGTGACTATTCCTTCGGAAGTTTCTGAAAAAGTAGTAAGAAGATCTGTAGGCTTTGCTAAGGCTCTTAATCTACCAATAATAGGAGTAGTGGAAAATATGAGTGGTTTTATTTGTCCCTATTGTGGCGCAAAGGTAGATATATTTGGAAGTGGTGGAGGGGAAAGAATAGCAAAGGATTTAAAGATTCCATTCTTAGGTAAAATTCCCTTAGATGTTAAAATAAATGAAAGTGGAGATAAAGGGTTGCCTTTTATTGTGGAGAAGAGAGATTCTGAGATTACTAAAGTGTTCTTAGAAATTACCGATAAAATTGAGAGTTTTTTAAAAGGAAGGTAAAGAAAATTACAGTTGTCTCTAATAATGGGAGAATAATTTCTTCTCCTTTTGGGAGGACAAAGAGGTTGTTATTTTTGAAATTGAGAAGGAATAAATAAAGAACAGAAGATATATTGCTAATACCTTTACTAGACATGTAAGAGGATTACACTACTTAGGTACGAATCATTAATGATATTCATTCTACTATTATTGAAAACTTAAAATACTATAAAGGCAATTATTTCTTATGGGATGGGAATAAGAGTTTATAAAATTATGCCTGAGAATTCTCTATGCTCTAAATTGAAGTCCAATAAAAGATCTTTGCGCTTCTAAGATGGCTTATCTTAATATTCTTTTCTCTGGATTTATGTAGTTAATTATTTCTTTTTTCCTCTTTTGTTGTTATACTTGAAATATTAACTAACATTTGTAATTTATTTAAAGGAGGTAATATGGGGAATGTTTGATAAGCTAAGAGAGGTGATCTCAAGAGTTTCCGCTGATTATATAGATATTCGTTATGAGAAGATGTATGAGACTAAAATTACTCTTAATAAAAGAGAGGTTTTTCAGCTTGGTTCTAATTCAGGAGATGGTTTTGTAGTAAGGATTCTTAAAAATGGTGGCTTTTCTTGGGTATCTTTTACAAAAATAGAAGAGGCAGAAAGAGCATTGAAGATTGCTTTGGAAAATGCAGAATTGATTTCACAAAATTCAAAGAAAAAGGTTAAACTTGCAAAGGGGGAAGTTGTAAAAGATACATTTATTCCTCCATTAAAGGAAGATCCAAGAAAGATTTCTATTGATGAAAAGTTGGAACTCTTAAAGCGTTACAATGAAATCCCCTTACAGTTTGAAAATATAATTACAAATATGCAATATATGGAGATTATAAGGGAAAAATATTTTGTTAGTTCGGAAGGGACAGAAATAAGAGAAGATTTAATCACTACAGGAATAAGAGGAATGCTTATTAGTAGAGATGGAAATATAGTTCAAAACGTAAGAGTGGGAATTGGAGGAAGTGACGGATTTTATAGGCTCAGGAATCGAGAAGAGGAATTTGAGAAGAAGACAAAAATTGTATTAGATTTGTTGAAAGCTGAGCCTGTGAAAGGTGGGGTATATAATGTAGTCTTGAATCCTGATATGGCAGGAGTTTTTACCCATGAGGCCTTTGGACATTTTTCAGAAGCAGATCTTATCGAGGATAACCCTTCTATGAGGGAGAGAATGAGGATTGGGGAAAAACTTGGAAATGATATATTAACCATAATTGATGATCCTACCATACCCAATCAACTTGGATTCTATAAGTATGATGATGAAGGGGTTAGAGCAAGAAGGACTTATCTTTTGAAAGATGGGGTCTTAGTAGGAAGACTTCATTCAAGAAGGACAGCAGAAGAATTTGGTGAGCCTGTTTCAGGACATTGTGTTGCTGAGGATTATAGATATGCTCCTATAGTGCGTATGGGAAATATATTTATAGAACCAAAGGATAAAACCTTGGAGGAACTTTTAGAGCTTTTAGGAGATGGACTATACATTTTAGATGCTAAAGGGGGACAGACCTCAGGAGAAAACTTTACTTTTGGAGCTCAGTATGGATTTGAGGTAAGAAGAGGTAAAATTGGGAAAATGGTGAGAGATATTAATATTTCTGGTAATCTCTATCAAACCTTAAAAGATATTGTGGCTATTGGAAATGATTTTGAGTTGAGCGAAGTAGGTGGGTGTGGTAAGGGTCAATTAAATATTAGATCTTGCCATGGTGGACCCCATATATTGGTAAAGAATGTGGTTATAGGAGGTGTGTAAGTGATGTTGGAAAAGTTGTTGGAGCTTGGGAGAAAATATGCCGAGGAAGTAGAGATTTATCAGATAAACTACTTTGGTTCACAAGTTTCCTTTGAAAATGGAGTTTTGAAGGATATAGAAAGTGTTATCCAATCTGGGATATCTTTAAGGGTGATAAAAGATGGTTTTCTTGGATTTTCTTATACTAAAAATTTATTAGATCCTGAAACTCTTGTAAGAAATGCTATTGATTCTTTAAGGGGTGAGGTAAAAGTAGAATTTAATTTTCCTGAAAAGAAAGATTTAAAAACTTTGACTACTTATGATCCCGAGATCGAAAATCTTTCTAATACAAAGATGGTAGAAGAGGGACAAAGAATTTCAGAAATTCTTTCTGAGATCACAAAGACTCAAATAAATGTAGGGATTAATAAAGTAGTTTCAGAAATTAGAGTTCTTAATAGTAGGGGAGTAGATTATAATATTAAAAGCTCAGTTTACTATTGTTATACCGCTGCTATGTATCCTGGTTCTTATTCCTCTGTTATGAGAATAGTTGCAGATAAAAAATTTAGAGAATTTTCTAAAGATGATATAGATTATATAGCTTTTCTTTTCAATAATTCTAAGAAGGAAGTAAAACCTAAAAGTGGTAGAATGAAGGTATTGTTTTTACCTGATACGATGTATGTCCTTATATGGAGATTAGTCTATGGAACTAATGGTAAAAATGTTTATGAAAAGACTACACCCCTCATAGACAAAATTGGAACTCAAATTTTTGACTCTTCTATAACTATATATGATAATCCTCTAGACGATTCTTTACCAGGAGCAAGATCCTTTGATGATGAAGGGGTAGAATGTAGATTATTACCCATAGTGGAAAAAGGAGTTCTTAAAAATTTTTATTTTGATCTCTATTATGGGGGTAAACTTAATATAGGTTCGACTGGGCATGGCTATAAAGCTACTGATTGGGGACAAGAGAGCATAAGGTTTAGACCCTCTCCTTCTTTAGAGCATCTTCATATGGCTCCTGGAGATAAAGATTTTTATGAAATGATTAGATCTATTGATAGAGGTATAATAGTTTCTCAGGCCTTAGGGGCTCACAGCGGAAATATTCCTAATGGTGATTTTTCTATTGGGCTTTCTCCAGGAATATATATTGAGAATGGAGAAATAATAGGACATGTAAAGGATGCTATGGTAGCTGGAAATATTTATGAGGTTATGAAAAATGTAGTTAGTATAGAAAATAAAATATATTTATCTAATATGGGGGTATTTCCCTCTGTGACCTTTGATAATGTAAGTGTGGCAGTTAAGGAATAATTATTTATATTCTATTAGGAAGTGTTGTAAAATTGGCAAAACTTTCGTATAATAGCCCATTAATAATTTGAGTTAATAGTTTATAAACTTGCAGGGAAAAGAGTAGTATGTTTAGGAGTTAATTCGCAAATAATTTATTGTTTTATGAATTATTGAAAGGAGGTAACTAAATGAAATATACGAAAAATATTACTTTTGTTTCACTTCTTTCCGCTTTAAGTATAATTTTTGCAAGATTTTTAAGCTTAAGAATATCAATTGGTGGAGTAGAAGGAATAAGAATAGGTTTTGGAGATCTTCCTCTTATGTTAACAGGTATATTATTGGGGCCATGGTGGGGTGCTTTAGCAGGAATAGTAGCAGATATAATAGGTTACATCTTAAGCCCAATGGGACCATATATGCCTCATTTTACCTTTACTTCTGCCCTTAAAGGATTTTTACCTGGAATATTATTTATTTATCTCTTGAAAGAATCAAAAAATTTAATATCTTTATCGATTTTGTTTTTAATATCTAAAATTACTGTTTCATCCCTTATTGTATTTTTCATACATGTTCTTTTCGGACTACCATACAGCGTATTAATTCCTCCTAGGATAATTGCCATTTTAATTGAAATACCTCTCTATACTATAATTACATTACCTCTTCTCATTAGATTAGAGAAAGAGATTCTCATAAAACTTACACAATGAGTCTAAGCTTGTTTAGAAGTTCTAAAATACTTAAGATATAATCTCGGATCTCAGGATAATTAAGAGAATAATAAATCATTCTTCCTTGTCTTTTTGTTTTTAGAATTTTCAATCTTTTTAATAGAGTTAAATGCTGAGATAAATTAGGTTGTCTAACATTCAAAATATATAGCATTTCAGATACAGATGAAGGACGTTCATAAAGATGAAGGATAATTTTTAATCTTAAGGGATGTGCTAAAGAATTTAAGATGTCAGCTATACTTTGTAGTTTTTCATCAGAAATTTCCTTTTGTAAATTTTTATTTTCTCTCATCCTAGCACCTCCTTTCTTTAGAAAAAATTTTATTTTAATAATATTTTAACATAAAAAATTAAAGTTGATAAAATAAGTTAAAATTTCGAGAACCTTAAAGTAAAAAATAATTGACAATGGCTTTAATATTGTCTATAGTATGCTAAGTATAAAATATAAATAAAGGGAAAATAGATATGTTTGAGAATTTAACAGAGCGTCTCCAAAATATTTTCAAGAGATTAAGAAATAGAGGTTTACTTTCTGAAAAAGATGTTGAAGAAGCCTTAAGAGAAATAAGGCAGGCTCTTCTTGAGGCAGATGTCCATTATAAGGTGGTAAAGGATCTTTTAAATAAAGTAAAGGAGAAATCTCTTAAGGAAGAGGTTCTTAAAAACGTATCACCATTTCAACAGGTTTTGAAAATTCTCTATGAGGAATTAGTTGAACTTTTAGGAAAGGAAAGAGTAGGGTTAAACTTTGGCAAAAAAAAGCCTGCTCTTATATTTCTTGTAGGATTACAGGGCTCTGGAAAGACAACTACTTGTGTTAAATTAGCTTATAAACTTTCTCAGGAACAAAGAAGAGTGATGTTAGTTGCAGGAGACACTTTTAGACCTGCAGCTGTGGAGCAGTTAAAAATTTTAGGAGAAAAAATCAAAGTTCCTGTAATACAAGAAGGGAGTTCTTCTAAAGAGATAATAGATAACGCATTAAAAATTGGAAAAGAAAGATTAATGGATGTATTAATAGTGGACACTACTGGGCGTCTCCATATAGATGAGGAGATGATGAAGGAATTAGAGGACTTGACAAATACTTTTTCCCCCTCTGAGGTTCTTTTGGTTTTAGATGGTATGACAGGACAAGATGCGATAAATATTGCAGAAAAATTTAAGCAAAGGATTCCAATAACAGGAATTATTCTTACAAAATTAGATGGGGATGCACGGGGAGGAGCTGCATTATCTGTTAGGGCAGTAACAGGAAAACCTATTAAGTTTATAGGTGTAGGGGAAAAAGTTTTTGATTTAGAATATTTTTATCCAGATCGTCTTGCGGGAAGAATCTTAGGAATGGGAGATATTGCTACCCTTATTGAGAAAATTGAGGCTAATATTGAATTAGAAAAGCAGGAGAAATTGCAAGAAAAACTTAAAAAGGCCAAATTTGATTTAGAGGATTTTTATGAACAACTTAAAGAGATAAAGAAAATAGGAACCTTTGACCAAATTCTTGATATGCTTCCAGGGATTCCTAAAAATAAGGTAAAGGCTGAGGTAAATGAAAAAGAAATTAAAAAATTCTTGGCAATTATTGAATCTATGACAAAAGAAGAAAGAAAAAATCCCTCTATTATTAATGGAAGTAGAAGAATTAGAATAGCAAAAGGGAGTGGAACAACGGTACAAGATGTGAATAAACTTTTAAAACAATATTTCCAGACCTTAGAAATTATTAAGCAATTCTCTAAAGGGAAAAAAAGCATCTTTCCTTTTATATAATGTCAGAGAGGAGGTGAATTGATGGTAAAAATAAGACTAACAAGGGTAGGAGCAAAAAACAAACCAGCATATAGAATTATTGCTATAGATAGCAAAAAACCAAGAGAAGGTAAACATTTGGAAATCTTAGGATTTTATGATCCTAAGACTGAACCAGCAACTATTCAAGTAAAGGAAGATAGGATTAAATACTGGCTAAGTGTAGGAGCTCAACCCTCAGAGACTGTGAAAAGAATATTAAAGAACTTAGGTATCCTTGGTTAATTATTTGGTAAAGAATTAAAAAGGGGGATTGGGTTTTAATGAAAGAGCTTTTGGAATATATTATTAAGGCTATTGTTCAACATCCTGAGGAAGTGGAGGTAAGAGAAGTAGAAGGGACAAAATCTGTAATCTTGGAAGTGAAAGTTGCTCCAGAGGATAGGGGTAGAGTAATTGGAAAACAGGGACAAACGGTGAAAGCATTACAAACTATAATAAGAGTTGCTGGATTGAAGAAGGGAAAGAAAGTAGTTATTGAAGTACTTCAATAGGATGGATGAAAAAAAGTTAATAAGAATTGCAAGATTAGGAGAACCCTTTGGTATAAGAGGTGGAATTAAAATATATTCCTTTTATGATTTTATACTTAACTTAAAAAAAGGGCAGAAATTATATATATCTGAAGGAGATACTGAAATAGTAAAAAAAGAAGTTATCCTTGAAAATATTCATACCCATGGAAAGGGATACGTGATATATTTTGAGGGATTTAAGGATAGAAATAATGTAGAAAAACTTAGAGGAAATTGGTTGTTATTAGAAGAAGATGTCCTTTTTCCTCTTCCTGAGGGTCAATTTTATACTTTTCAAATTTTAGGAATATCTGTATATGATTCCAATGGTGAGTTTTTAGGAATTGTGAAGGAGATAATAGAGACAGGAAGCAATGATGTTTTTGTTGTAGAAAATCAAGGTAAAGAATTATTACTGCCCTTTATAAAAGATGTTGTTAAAGAGGTGGATCTTAAAGAAAAAAGAATAATTGTGGAGTTAATACAAGAATTATGAAAATAGATATAATAACTATATTTCCAGAAATGTTTGAAGGTCCATTAAATATAAGTATTTTAAAAAGAGCAAGAGAGAGGGGTATTGTAGAAATTAATATTCATAATTTAAGAGATTATACTACTGATAAACATAGAAGTGTTGATGATTATCCCTATGGTGGCGGATCGGGGATGGTTATGAAACCTGAGCCTATATTTAGATGTGTAAGAACTATAAAAGAGGAAAATACGGAAGTAATTCTTCTGACACCTCAAGGAGAGGTCTATAATCAAAAAATTGCAGAAGAATTATCTAAAAAGAAGCATCTAATATTTATATGTGGAAGATATGAGGGAATAGATGAGAGAGTGAGAAATATTGTGACTCGAGAAATATCTATTGGAGATTATATTTTAAGTGGAGGAGAATTACCTGCATTGGTTATTCTTGATTCTATTGTAAGGCTTTTGCCAGGGGTCGTAGGAGATCCAAATTCTTTAAAAGAAGAATCTTTTCAAGGAGGACTTTTGGAATACCCCCAATATACTCGTCCAAGAGAGTTCGAGGGGATGGAGGTTCCTGAAGTATTACTTTCGGGGAATCATGAGAAAATAAGGAGGTGGCGAAGAAAAGAGGCTTTAAAGAGAACTTTATTAAAAAGACCCGATCTATTAGAAAAAGCAAATCTTACAGAAGAAGATTATATATTATTAAAAGAATTAGAAGAAGAATTAGGAAAGGAGGTAAAATATGGATTTAATTATCCAAAATGTGGAAAAGGAATTGATGAAAAATAAAGAGATTCCTGAAATTTGGCCAGGAGATACTGTTCGAGTCCATTATAGAATAGTAGAGGGAGAGAAAGAAAGAATACAAATTTATGAAGGTGTTGTCATTGCTAAAAAACATGGAGGATTAAGGGAAACAATTACAGTAAGAAAAGTAGTTCAAGGGGTAGGAGTAGAAAGAATATTTCCTTTATATTCTCCCTTTGTGGAAAAGATCGAGGTAGTAAGAAGAGGAAAAGTAAGAAGAGCAAAACTTTATTATCTAAGAAAACTAAGTGGTAAAAAAGCAAAAATAGCTGAAAGGGTGGAAGAATGAAGGAAAAATTTGAAGGGGGAATTTTTTGGATTAAAGATAAAATATATTTTTTATTGGCAAAAAGACAAGAATTAAGAAAAAAGGAATGGTATGATTTTGTAGAAACAATTCTTTTTGCTTTTATTTTAGCCTTTCTTATTAAGAGTTTCATATTACAAATATCGTATATTCCAACGGGTTCTATGATTCCTACATTAAATGATGGTGAGGCAGTTTTAGTTGTAAGAATACCCTATTATTTTAGAGAACCCGAAAGAGGAGAGATTATTGTCTTTAAATATCCTTTAGATCCTTCGAAGGAATATGTAAAAAGACTTATAGGTTTGCCTGGAGATACCGTAGAGATAAAACAGGGAAATGTATATGTTAATGGAAAACTTTTAGAGGAGAATTATGTAAAAAGAAAAAGTGATGATAATTATGGACCTGTAAAGGTTCCAAAAGATAGTTATTTTGTTTTAGGAGATAATAGACCTGTAAGTGTAGATAGTAGATATTGGGGGTTTGTGCCCAAGAAAAATCTTGTGGGAAAAGCTCTTTTGTTATTATGGCCTCCCCGAAGAATTCAGATTGTCCATTAGGAGATAAAGAATTACAGCTTTGGCAAAAATATGAAAAGATCGCAGGTGTAGATGAAGCAGGAAGAGGTGCATTAGCAGGACCAGTTTTTGCTGGAGCTGTAATTCTTTATCCTTTCTCTAATTTGCCTTTAAAGGATTCCAAACTTCTAACACCAAAAGAAAGAAAAGAACTTTTTTTGGTGATAAAAAAAGAGGCTTTAGATTGGAGTTATGGAATTTCCAATGTTGATGAGATAGAGAAACTGGGAATTTTGAAGGCAACATTGCTGGCCATGAAAAGAGCAGTTAAAAATCTAAGATTGAAACCAGATTTCATTTTAGTTGATGGTAATAAATTAATACCTAATTTAGAAATTCCTCAAGAAGCTGTAGTTAAGGGAGATAAATTATGTAGGTGTATCGCTGGAGCATCTATAGTTGCTAAGGTTTTAAGAGATGAATTTATGGAAAGCTTGGAAGAAAAATATCCTGGCTATGGCTTCAAAAAACACAAGGGTTATCCTACTAAAGAGCATAGGAAAAATATAATCTATTTGGGCCCTTCAGAGATTCATAGAAAAAATTTTAAATTAATATAATGAATAAAAAAGAGATAGGAAAAATTGGGGAGGATTTTGCTTTAGAGTATTTTATAAAAGAGGGCTTTGAGATTTGTGAGAGAAATTATAAAACCCATTTTGGAGAAATTGATTTAATTTTAAGGAAAGAGAATCTTTTAATTTTTGTAGAGGTAAAAACAAGAAAATCCTTAGAATTTGGAGAACCTGTTGAGGCAATAAATAAAAAGAAGCAGGAAAAAATAAAATTTATTGCTAATTACTATCTTGCAACAATAAAAAATAAAAATCTTCAAGTGAGATTTGATACCTTCTCTATCTTCTTAGATAGAGAAAATAAAATTAAATTTTTTGAGCATATTTCTGATGCCTTCTAAAATTTCTTCCGCAGTACTTGTTGGGTTAGAATGTTATAAGGTAGAGGTTGAAGTGGATCTATCTTTGGGAGTTCCCAGTTTTAATATTGTAGGATTAGCAGAACAAGCAATACAAGAAGCAAAAGAGAGGGTAAGATCTGCTATAAGAAATAGTAATATTGAGTTCCCTTTAAGAAAAATAACGATAAACCTTGCTCCTGCAGATCTTAGAAAGGATAGCTCTTTACTCGATTTACCCATTGCTATAGGAATTTTATCTTATCAATTTAATTTTAATATTGATCCTGAAAGTATCGCTTTCTTAGGAGAATTAGCTTTAGATGGAAGAATTAGAAAAGGAAGAGGGTTATTACCTCTTGTTTGGGGACTTAAAAATAAAGGATTTAGGAAGGTTTTTATTCCAAAGGAAAATGAATTAGAATGTAGTATTATAAAAGATATTGAAATTTATCCGGCGGAGACCCTAAAACAGGTTATAGATTTCCTTATGGGAAATACAACAATAAAACCCTCAGAGTTTAAATTTCCAAAATATAATTTTTCCTTTGATGAAGATTTTTCTATAATAAAGGGACAAGAGGTAGCCAAAAGGGCATTAGAGATTTCTGCAGCAGGAGGACATAATATTTTATTGATAGGACCACCTGGAACAGGAAAAACTCTTCTTGCAAGATCTCTTCCTTCTATTCTTCCTCCATTAACCTATGAGGAAGCCTTTGAAGTAACCCAGATTTATAGTGTTGCAGGCCTTTTAAATGATGAATCTCTCATTATAAAAAGACCCTTTAGAAATCCTCATCATACCATATCCTATGCAGGACTTCTGGGAGGAGGATCAAAACCTCAAGTGGGAGAGGTAAGTCTTGCTCATAGAGGAATACTATTCTTAGATGAACTACCTGAATTTAGAAGAGATGTTTTAGAAGCATTAAGGCAACCTATAGAGGAGGGAAGAGTGATTATATCTCGTGCTAAGTATACTGTTTCTTATCCTGCCCAATTTATCCTTGTGGGTAGTATGAATCCCTGTAAATGTGGATATTTTGGAGATAAAGAGAAAGATTGTACTTGTTCTCCGTATGAAATTAGAAATTATTGGCATAAAATTTCTGGTCCTCTCCTTGATAGATTTGATATTAGAATTTATGTGGGAAGAGTAGAAAAAGAGAAAATCTTTCAAAATGAGAAGAATGAAAACTCTGAAGAAATAAGGAAAAGAGTAGAAAAAGCAAGAAAAATTCAAGAAGAAAGATTTAAAAAAGAAAAAATTTTTACTAATTCTCAAATGACACCTAAAATTATTAAAAAATATTGCTTTTTATCCGATGACGCAAAAAGTTTTCTCACAAATATAATAGACAAGATGAAGCTTTCTCTTCGAGGACTTGATAGAATAATAAAAGTATCAAGAACTATTGCAGATTTAGAAGAAAGCGAAAATATAAAAATAGATCATTTAGCAGAAGCGGTATCTTATAGGGGACTTGAGGATTTTATTTTGTAATGTCTAACATTAATCTTAATTTTGAATATAAACCTTATTTATATGCTTTAAGTTTTTTCCCTCCTCTTTTTAGAAGATGGGGAGAATGGAAAGATCTTATTTCAGTTATAGATTTATTTTTGCTATCTGATAAAGAGATATTAGGACTTTTTTCTTATTCTTCTATAATTCAAGAGTTTTTAGTTTTTAGAAAAAAAACTTCTTGGGAGAAATTATGGGAGGAATTGATAAAGAGGGAGATTAAAATGGTAGTTTTAGGGGAGAATAATTATCCTCCTCTTTTAAAAGAAATTAAAAATCCGCCCCTCTATCTTCTTTATCAAGGAAGTTTAGAAGGAGAGAGATTTATTGCCATTGTTGGAACTCGGAAACCCACCCCTTATGGAACAAAATTGGCAAGGGATTTTGCTAAAGAACTCTCCTCTTTAGGATTTACTATAGTAAGTGGTTTAGCTTATGGAATTGATACCTTTGCTCATAAGGGAGCTTTAGAAGGAGGAAGAACTTGGGCAATTCTTGGAAGTTCCTTAGATTATATTTATCCTAAAGGAAATGAGAAATTAGCTTATGAGATAAGAGAAAAAGGAGCTTTAATTTCTGAATATCCTTTAGGTACAAAACCTTCTTATTATACCTTTCCTCAGAGGAATAGAATAATTAGTGGGATATCTCAAGGAGTCTTAGTGGTTGAAGCGGGAAGAAAAAGTGGAGCATTAATAACAGCAAGTTTTGCCTTAGATCAGGGAAGAGAAGTATTTGCAATTCCAGGGAGATTAATTGATGAGAAAAGTTTTGGAACCAATAAGTTAATTCAAGAGGGAGCAAAAATGGTTTTAGATATTAAGGATATATTAGAAGAATTTAAAATTCCATATTTTATAGAAAAGAAAAGAGAAATGACTCTTACTCCTGAAGAGAATTTAGTATTGCAAAAGTTGTCTTTTAACCCTATATTTATTGAGGATATAGTGAATGAATTAGATATTTCTATTTCAAAATTGATGTTCATTTTAATATCTTTACAGAGTAAAGGTCTTGTGGAGGAATATCCTGGAAATAGATATGGAAGGAAAAGGAGTGTGTGGGAGTGAAAGAGAAAAAGAAGATAATTATTGTGGAATCACCTGCAAAAGCAAAAACTATTGAAAAGATATTAGGGGATGAATTTAATGTTTTCGCTTCCTATGGCCATATTAGAGATTTACCAGAAAAGGAGATGGGAATAGAAATAAAGGAAAATTTTAAACCGATATATAAAATTCTTCCTGGTAAAGAGAAGGTAATAGAAAGTTTAAAAAAAGAAGCTAAAAATGCAGAACATTTATACTTAGCTACAGATCCTGATAGAGAAGGAGAAGCTATTGCATGGCATATAACAGAAGTTTTAAAAATAAAAGAAGATAAATTCTCAAGAATTGAGTTTCATGAGATAACTCCAAAAGCTATAAAATTAGCCCTAAATTCTCCAAGAAGGTTAGATTGGAATAAGATTAGTGCCCAACAAACTCGAAGAATTTTAGATAGACTTGTGGGATATGAGCTAAGTCCTTTTTTATGGAATAAAGTAAAACGGGGACTTTCTGCAGGGAGGGTTCAATCTGTTGCCTTAAGATTAGTTTGTGAAAGAGAAAAAGAAATTGAGAATTTTGTTCCTAAAGAATACTGGCAGATTTTTGCTCATTTAACCAATAATGTTGGAGGAAAAGAGTTAATTGCAAGGCTCATTTCTTATAGAAATGAGGAAATTGAGATAGGAAATTTTGAGATCGCAGAAAAGATAATGAAAGAGATAAAAAATGAAGATTTTATAGTTAAAGATATAATCCAAAGGGATGAAAAGAAAAATCCTCCTCTTCCCTTTATAACTAGTACAATGCAACAAGAAGCAGGAAAAAGATTTGGTTTCCCTGTAGAAAAAACGATGAGAATTGCCCAAAGTTTATATGAGGGAGTAGATATTGGGGAGGAAAGGGTAGGACTGATAACTTATATGAGAACAGATTCTGCAAGAATAGCAGATGAGGCAAGAGAAGAGGCAGAAAAATTTATTAAAGAAAAATATGGAAAAGAATATTTGGGAAAGGAAAGAAAAGAAAAAAAGAGATTAGGGGTTCAGGGAGCACATGAAGCTATCCGTCCCACTTCTTTATATAGAGATCCAGAAAGTATAAAGAATTATCTATCTTCTGATCAATATAGGTTATATTCCTTAATATGGGAAAGGTTTTTAGTAAGTCAGATGTCTCCTGCTATTTATGATACATTAGAGGTGGATATTTCTGCAGGAGAATATTTATTTAGAGTGAAAGGAAAGAGTATTAAATTTCCAGGATATTTAATTTTATATAAGGATGAAGAAGACGAAGAAGATTTTATTCTTCCTTTTCCTTTAGAATTAAACCAAAAATTATCATTGAAAGAATTGGAACCAAAACAATTTTTTACCCAACCTCCTTCTCGTTATACTGAAGCTACATTAGTAAGAACCTTAGAAAAGAATGGTGTTGGTAGACCAAGCACCTATGCAGTTATAATTTCAACCCTTAAAGAGAGAAAATATATAGAATTAAAAGATAAATTTTTGATTCCCACCACTTTAGGGAAGATTGTAAATGATCTTTTAGTAGAGAAATTTCCCCATCTCATTGATGTAAAATTTACAGCAACTATGGAAGAAAAATTAGATAAGATTGAAGAGGGGAAATTAATAGGTGAAGAAGTTCTTAAAGAATTTTATCCATCTTTTAGAGGGGAATTAGAAAAAGCATATGAAGAGACAAAAAAGATTCCTATAGTGGAGAAGACCGAAAAAATTTGCCCAAAATGTGGAGGCCCATTGGTTTTAAGAGAAAATAAATATGGAAAATTCTATGCATGTTCCAATTATCCAAAATGTAAATATACAGAACCTGTATATGAATATGCAAAGGGATTATGCCCATTATGTGGAGCACCTGTTATAAAAAGGGTATCAAAGAAAAAGGGAAAAAATAATGAATTTTGGGGATGTAGTAGATATCCGGAGTGTTCCTTTGCATCTTCTTATGAACCCATAGATAAAAAGTGTCCTAAATGTGGAAGTATCCTTTTAAAAGGTAAGAACTTTTATAAATGTTTCAATACAAATTGTGATTATATTCTCTGGATTAAGAGGAGAAAGAGAAAATGATTTCTGTAAAGATCATTGGTGGAGGACTTGCAGGTTGTGAGGCTGCATGGCAGATTGCTAAAAGAAAAGTCCCTGTAGAGATTTATGAAATGAGACCTATTGTTATGACTCCAGTTCATAGAACAGGGTATTTGGCAGAATTAGTATGTAGTAATTCTTTTAAATCTAAAGAGATAACTAATGCCAGCGGATTATTAAAGGAAGAGATGAGGATTTTAGATTCACTTCTTTTGAAAGTTGCAGAAGAGACTCAAGTTCCAGCAGGAACTGCTTTAGCTGTAGATAGGGAGATGTTTTCAAAGAGGGTAGAAGAGATTCTTTCTCAAAATCCTTATGTAAATATAATTAGAGAGGAGATAAAGGATATTCCAAAGGAAGGAATCGTTATTATTGCCACAGGACCTCTAACTTCTCCTGATTTTTCAAGAAAACTCCAAGATATTTTAGATGCTGAATTTTTATATTTTTATGATGCAGTCTCTCCTATAGTTTCTGCAGATTCCTTAAACTTTGATAAATTATACTTTGCATCCCGTTATGGAAAAGGAGAAGAGGGTTATCTTAATGCTCCTTTAAATGAAGAAGAATATAAAAGATTTGTAGACGAATTAGTAAAAGCAGAAATTGTAGAATCTCATTTCGAAGGAGAAGAAAAATTCTTTGAGGGATGTCTTCCCATCGAAGTTATGGCAAAAAGGGGTATTGATACTTTGAGATTTGGCCCGATGAGGCCTGTAGGACTTCCTGATCCGAGAACAGGTAAGGAACCATATGCTGTGGTCCAATTAAGACCAGAGAATAAATATAAAACTCTTTATAGTTTAGTAGGATTTCAGACCCGTTTAAGATGGTTGGAACAAAAAAGAGTTTTTCGCTTAATACCAGGTTTGGAAAGGGCTGAATTCGTAAGATATGGAGTTATGCATAGAAATACTTATTTTTATGCTCCTAAGTTTTTAGAGCCAACTCTCCAATTTAAGAAAGATAGAAGAATATTTTTTGCAGGACAGATTATTGGAGTGGAAGGATATATGGAATCTGCGAGTACGGGAATAGTTGCGGGAATAAATGCTTACAGATTAATAAAGGGGAAGCCTTTAATAATTTTTCCTGAAGATACTATGATTGGTGCTCTTTTGAGTTATATATCATCTCCAATTTCTATAAACAATTATCAACCTATGAATGCCAATTTTGGACTATTAACTCCTTTGAATAAACCTATAAAAGATAAAAGATTAAAACATGAAATTATGGCAAAAAGGGCATTAGAGTCTCTTTATGATATAATAAAAAGATTTAATATTTAAATATGGAACTTTTAGAGGAAATAAAAGAGTTTTTGAATTATATAAAGTTTGAAAGGAATTATTCGGAGAATACATTGAGAAGTTATAGAGTGGATTTACTTGATTACTACAATTTTTGCAAAAAGAATAAATTAGATTTTAAAAATAAAAGAACCATAAGAAACTTTTTATTTTATTTATCTCAAAAGGAGTATAAAAGAACAACCCTTGCGAGAAAGATAATAAGTCTTAGAAGTTTTTTAATATATCTTCTTAGAAATGATAAAATCAAAGAGGATTTATCTCTCTATCTTACCACTCCTAAAGTAGAAAGAAGACTCCCCAACTTTCTTTCCCAAGAGGAGATAGAAAAATTGTTATCCTTAATATCCTTAGAAAAGCCTTTAGAAATAAGAGATAGAGCTATCATAGAAACCTTATATGCTACAGGAATCAGAGTAGGAGAACTTATAAAAATAAAAGATAAAGATATTAATTGGGAATTAGGAGAGATTAGGGTTTTGGGAAAAAGATCAAAGGAAAGAATTGTAGTTTTAGGAGAAGGAACTTTGAAAATCTTGAGATTTTATTATGAGAGAGTTAGACCAAAACTTTTGAAAACTGATACAGATATATTCTTCCTTAATGGTAAAGGTAAACCTTTATCTGATAGAGGGGTAAGATTGATTATCTCAAAATATTCAAAGATATTAAAAAGAAAGTTTTCTCCTCATACTTTGAGACACACTTTTGCTACTCATCTCTTAGAGGGTGGGGCTGATTTGAGGGCTGTCCAAGAATTATTGGGGCATGTTAGAATCTCAACTACTCAAATTTATACCCATATAACAAAGGAGCAAATTCAGAAAATATATTTTTCTTTCCATCCTCGAGGTCGAAGGAAATAATGTAAGGAAGGAGGTTTCTATGAAAAGGAAATTTATTGTCAATTGTTTTCTTATTTTGTTAATTGTTAATTTGGGAATAGCAAAAGATATTTATCATTTAGATTTCTCAAAAGAGCCTCCCTTAGGTAATTTGATTTATGAGGTATCAAAGGGAGTGAAAAAGGAAAAAGAAAATGACTTTTATCATTTGGCTCTTATGAGACCTGAGAGTTTTTTAAGAATATATACTCCTGTAAGTAAAGATATAAATCCACTAAGAGTGATTTTGAAAATTACGGCCATGACTCCAATTCTTCCTTATGCTGAAAACTGGGTCCCTATAGAGATATTAGTAAACGATAAAATCATAGTTCGAGGATGGGATATTGGTAGTAATATTTATATCTCACCCTCCTTTGATATAACCTCCTATTGGTTAAAAGGATCCACAAATAAAATAGAAATAAGATTAGAAAAAGAAGCTAATGGTGAGTTATGGTTAAAAAGTATTGAAGTTGTGGTTTATGAAAGATAAAAAATTAAATTAAAGTTTTTGGAATCTAAAGAAAAATATTCATTAGTAGATTTCTTTATAAAAATTCTATGGGGAAGGGAAAATTCTTTTATCCCTTCCCTTGATGGAAATCCCGACAGATTTATGAGAAGATTTTTTAAAAAACTTTCTTCCTCTTCCAATAAATAATATTTGTTGGACTGGTAAATCTTTTCCCCTTTAAAAATAAAATCGGAATTTAATTTTGGAAAATAATTGAAATTTATAGAAAAAGTTATAAATTTAGAAACCTTTAAATACCAAGAAAGAATTTCCCAAATAAAATTTTTAATTCCTATTTCCTTATCAGGAAAAATTAGCAGTTCAGAAGATAAAGGTATCTTGTTTTTCTTTATGAGGTTTTTAATATTCTCCCACAAGTAAATTATGTTTTTTTCATTCTCTTGGGATTTTCTATCCTCTATTAACATGAATACTCTTATATCTTTTATTTCATTTAACATCTTTATGAACATATCTAAAATATTTTGATTTTTATTTATCCAAGCCTGAAAGTTCTTAATTTCTTCAAAAGACTTCAATAGATCTTTTTCTTCTCCCTTCTGAAAATAATATAAAAACCTGAGGGCTTCTTTTCCCCAAGAAAAAGGAAAGGAAATTTTTTCAAGGAATTCATCTAAAATTTTTTCAACGATCTTTTTATCTATTATCTTCATTTGATAAGATTCTTTCTAAAAATTTTAATGCCTCCTCCTTATCCTTTATTAAACCTTCCTGTTGTGCTTGTATTAAAGATTCTTTAAGCTTTCCAATCAATGGAGAAGGTTGCAAAGAAAAATATCTCATAATTTCGTTTCCAGAAAGTATAGGCTTTATCTCTTTCTTCCTTAAGTATAAATCTAAGATCTCTTTAGAAAAATATAATAAATCTTCAGAAGGGTTTAAGGAGAATTGATCTGCTAAAAACAACAGCATGATTCCTATAGTTTCCTCTTTTAATTTATTTATAATTTTTAGTTTATTTCCTTTTTTATCCTTGAATATAAAAGAAGGATAAAGATGGAATTTAATTAATTTTTTTAAAAAATCTTCTTCTTTTTTACTAAATCTTAGTCTTTCCGAGATCTCCTCCACCATAAGACTTCCTAAATTCTCATGCCCATAATAGTGGACTTTTCCTTCTTCGTCGCTTAAAAAGGTTTTTTCCTTTCCTATATCATGAATTAATATTGAAAACTTTAATAACTCCTTCTTTGTAAATTCAGAATAAACCTCTTCTTTTAAATAATCTATAAGATTCTCAAAGATCTCAGGAAATAGCCTATCAAGATAATAGTAAATATATTCAAATTTCCCTAAAGCTTCAAAGGAATGAAAAAGGGGGTTTGTGTGATGAGGTTTGCTCCAAGGAACATTTTCTAAGGATGATAACTCTGGTAGAATCTCTTCTAATATTCTTAATTCGTGCATTCTTACCCAAACTTCCTTAGTAAAAGAAGATTTTAAGATCTTAAGAATCTCATTATGAACTCTTTCTCCCTTTACATTTTTCAATCTTTTTTTACTATCTATTAATAATTTCTCAGTGGGGTAGGTAATTTTAAAACCTAAATTAGAAACAAATCTAAAGGCCCTAAGGATTCTTAAAGGATCTTCTACAATACTATGTTCCGAACAAACTCTTAATTTTCCTTCTTTTAAATCTTTAATACCTTCTAATGGATCTAAAATCTTAAAATTGTTTATCTCAAGAAGGACTGAATTTATTGTAAAATCCCTTCTTTTAAGTTCCTCTAATAAATCTCTTCCTTCTTGCGGGGTAAAATCAAATATATAATTTTCATTATTAAAATTAGCAATGATCCTAAAATATTTCCTCTCTTCATCTAATGGGAAAATTTTTCCTTTAATACTTTTTGAAAAGATCTCTAAAATTTTATAGGAAAAGGGATATATAATGAAATCTAAATCTTTACTTTCTCTACCAAGAAGAGAATCTCTTAAAAATCCACCAACTAAATATAATTTTATACTATCGTTACATAAATTATGTAATATAGAAAAAACTTTTGCTAAATCCTTGTGAAATTTAAAGAACATCTTTCCTTTTCAAGAAGTTTCTTTATTTTATCTATTTCTTCTTTTCTAATGGGCCTTGGGAAATTATAGGGAGTAATTCTTGGGGTTTCGTTGTAATAAGGTCTATTACAGTTGGGACATCCTGTAGTTAAAAATATCCTTTCAAAATAAGGATAGGATAGGTTAAGCCACCAATCTTCAATTAATAATCTATTTTCATCATCAAATCTTAAACTTTCAAAGCTTATTAGATTTTCCCTTAAAAGATAGGTTATAATTTGAATTTTTCTATAAGTTAGATAATCTGGTGGATTCCTGCTTTCCAACTTTGTTCCTGGTAGTGGGGTAAAAGCAAATAAAGCTATAGTGATTTTTTCTTTTATTAATTCATTGATGATTTCCAGTAGATATCTCTCCCTTTCCCCTAATCCAATTATTATATGGGTTGTAATTTTTTCTTTATATCTCCTTCCTGCTTCTCTTATTAATCTTATCCTATCTTCCCAAGATTTTTCCTTTATTCTTATAAATAACTCTCTATCAGCTACATCAAGAGATAAATTTATTCTGTCAATTCCCAATCTAAAAAACTCATCAAGTTCTTTTAAATCTTCTATAGGCGCAGATAAAGAGATAGGTAAATCAAGATTCTTTAATTTTAAAATTAACTCTTTAATATCTTCCTTCCAGAATTTTGAATTTGTAACTTGTATACATATTCGCTTAAAATGATGTTTTTTATCCTTTAATAAAGAAAATAATTCTTTGT
>CALHLF010000070.1 GCA_938034905.1 uncultured bacterium
AATATTATTCTTAAGTTATGGTCCCCATCCATTCCATAAAGCTCTTGCAGAGGCTTTAAATTCCGAAAATACGGAAATTATAAGCCATAAACAAAATGATCTTAAAAAGATTTTACTTTATTTATCTAATGTCCTTAGAAGGAAATTTGACGAATATAATATACTTCTTTGCGAGGGGAATTTCTTAATTCCTGGTCTCTTTAAATATTTACCTCTTAGATCTTTTAAGAAAAAAATAATCAATATATCTGCTGATTCTAATCTTTATTATTTGAAGATAAATAGAATTAAACCCATTAAGAAATATTTGATGCTCAAGGCACTAAGAAATATAGATCTATTTATCTGTGTGGGAGAAATGGAAAGTATATTGTTAAAAGAAATATTCCCAGAGGCAAAATTTGTTGTAGTCTATCCTTTTATTGAAAAGGAAAGATATGACAAATTGTTAAATCTTCCTATAAAAAAGGAATTTAATCATAATATACTTTTCATAGGAAATGGACCAGATTGGTATTATAAGGGATTAGATATTTTAGTTAGGTCTTTTATAGAGATAAAAAAGATTTATAAAGATACTAATTTATATGTATTAGGCTCATGGGACAAAAAGATCATAGAAAAATTTAAATTTGAGGGAGTTAATTTTTGTGGATTTGATGATGTATGTAAATATATTGAAAAAAGCTCTCTTTACTTACATTTAGGAAGAGGAGAAGCCTTCTCCATAAGCACATTAGAAGCTCTTTTAGGAGGGCTTCCTGCAATTGTTTCCGAATGGACTGGAGCTAAAGAAGTAATTAGAGGGATAAGAGAGGACTTTGTGGTCCCTTTGGATCTTAAGAAAATAGTAGAAAAAGTTCTTGAATATTTTAGCCTTTCTGATAGAGAAAAAATGGATCTTTCTTTAAAAGCAAAAGAAATGGGAAAGAGGTTTGAAAAAAGTATAGTTTTAAATGATTTCTTATATAAGGTAAAAAACTATTTAGTATAATCTTGATATTTATCTATATGATATATTATGCTTTGAGTTATTAAATAACCAGGTCCAAAATTTTTATAAAGTCTATATGTAAAATCAGTATCATCGTAAAGAATGAAATAGCTTTCATCAATTAAACCTGTTTTTTTAATCGCATTAACGTTTACTAAAGGACCTACAAAGGAATTTGCTTCAAGTTTATATACAAAATCTAACTTTTCGTTAGGATTTATATATTTTTCACTTATTTTTAAAGTATCTATCTTTAGCTTGTGCATTCTAAATTCAATCTCATTATTAAATTTATTTATCACGAGAGGAGCTAAAAAAGATGCATTACCTCTACCCTCAAATGATAACAATTTCTCTAAGGTATCCTCTTTTGGTTCTGCATCATCATCCATAAACCATATCCAGCTAAAGTTGTAATCAAGCGCTTTTTTTAACCCTATATTAAATCCACCAGCTCCCCCAAGATTTTTCCTTGAAAAGTAATAGTATACCTCAGTATAGTTATTGTTTGTTAAGCACAAAAACTCGTTCTCCTCAATTTCTTTTTCCTCTAAAAATATTCTCTTTTCCTTTAAGTATTCAAAAGTGTTATCTAAAGAAGCGTTATCTATGATAAAAATCTTCTTAATAGGATAAGTTTGATTAATCAGCTTTTGTAAACATTCGTAAAGCATCTCTCTTCTGTTATGGGTCACTATCACACATCCAATTCTTTCCTTCTCCACTTTAGTCCTCCAAAAATTTTACCCTTTTATTTTTAGATTCTAACTTTTATCAAATCATAAGCTATTTTCTTAATCAAAAACCTATAACCTCCAAATGTTTTTTGGCTGAGTTCTCCCATGAGAAATTCTTAACTCTATCAAGTCCTTTATTTATTAATCCTTTTCTTATCTCTTCATTTTCTTCCACCTCTAAAATGCCCTTTGCTATCTCCCAAGGGTCAAGGGGATTTACATAATAAACTGCATCACCACACACTTCTCTAATAACTGGAATATTAGAAGCTACTACTGGGCATCCACAGGCCATCGCCTCTAATGGGGGAAGACCAAAACCTTCATAAAGAGAAGGAAATATAAGCAAAAAGGCCAAATTATAGATAAATGGAAGATCTTCTTTCTCTATATAGCCTGTAAAAATAATTCTTTTAGAAAGAGATTTATCTCCCTCTAAAAAAGTGAAAATTTCTTTATCTCCTTTGTAAAAACCTTCTTTTTTTCCAACTATAACTAAGTAAAAATCTTTATAATCTCTTGAGAGGATTTCAAAGGCTTTTATAGCATTTTTAAGATTCTTATGAGGCTTTACATTTCCAACATAAAGAATAAATTTATCAGGTAAATTATGCTTAATCTTAAACTTCTCCAATATCTCCTTTTCATAGATTTTAAAGATATTAGTATCTACTCCATTATGTATAACTTTTATCTTCTGAGGATCTGCATTTGTATATTTTATAATCTCCTCTTTAGAAAAATTAGAAACAGTAATAACAATATCAGACATCTTTGTTGCTGAATTTATAAGAAAGTTTAAGTATTTTCTCTCTAAAAATTTATAATACTTTGAGAAAGCAAGATGAAATACATCGTGTATAGTAACAACTCTTTTTTTAGCTTTTATTGAAAAGATAGGAGCATTAAAGTGAGGAGACCAAAAAATATCACACTTTTTAATTTTTAATGGAATCTCAATCTGTTCTAAGGGAAAATAGATAGGAGATCTCAAAGGAATAATTTCTAAATCTTTTACATACTTTTTAATCTTATTTTCATCTCCAAGAAGAATTAAATCAATCTTTCCTTTAAAGAAAGGAAGTAAATTTTGGATATAGGTGCCTATACCCGAATGCTCTATCATACGAGCATCAAGAAAAAGATTCATGTAAATATTATATCCTAACATTGCGAGTTCTCAATAATGAAAAAACAAAAAAACTGATACTTTTTCCCTCTATTCTATCAATATATAATAAAAGAGAGAATGATTAAAGAAATTATAAAAGCTATCTTTTTTCCTGTAATATCAAAGGAATAGAAGAGGTAAAATAGGTCAATAATTGATAAAAATCAAAGTTGAGGAAAGGGTCAAAAAAGTAATAATTGATGAGGCAATAGAAACTCCAAAAAGAATTGTTAAAAGGGCTTCTTTTAAATTTAACCCAAGAATTCTTGAAAGTATAGCACCAGTAAAGGCACCAGTTCCTGGTAAAGGTATGGCAATAAAGATAACCAATGAAAAAACAAGGCCTTTAGGATATATCTTTAATTTTCTCAGTTTGTTATTTACAAATTTAGAATAATATATCTTTAAAGGTTTTTTATTTAAAAGATTCTTACTAAGAAAATTTATAGTTAAATATATAAAGATTCCCATAAAAGAATTCCCAAGGAGACTTAAAATAAAAGTTTCTATAGGAGAAAGGCCATTATAAATTCCATAGGGTATAGATACTCTACATTCTCCAATGGGCGTCATTGAAAGTAAAAAAACCTTCCATATTAATTCTAACTTCATCATAGCTTAATATTTTATTATAAAAGAGAAAATTTTGAAAAGGGGAAATTCTTTTAAGAAAGTAGATAGGTATGGTATAATTCTATAATGTTATGGAGTTATATCTTTATAATACTTTAACAAGGAAAAAGGAAGTTTTTAAGCCTATAAATCCGCCCTTTGTAGGTATATATACCTGCGGACCTACGGTATATAATTATGCCCATATTGGCAATCTTAGAACCTATATTTTCGAGGATATTCTGAAAAGAGTCCTTATTTATAATGGATATAAAGTAAAACATGTGATGAATATCACCGATGTGGGGCATCTAACCTCTGATGCGGATGAAGGAGAAGATAAGATTGAGTTAGAGGCAAAAAGGGAAAGGAAAAATGCATGGCAGATTGCAAGGTTTTATGAAGAAGCCTTTAAGCAGGATATTAAGAAATTAAACATTTTAGAACCAGATATTTGGTGTAGAGCAACGGATCATATAGAAGATTTTATAGCTCTCATTAAGATTTTAGAAGAAAAGGGATATACCTATAGAATATCTGATGGGATTTATTTTGATACCTCAAAGTTTCCTGATTATGGGAGATTAGCAGGGCAAAATTTAGAGGAAATTCTTCCTGGGGCACGAGTAGAGGTAAATCCTGAGAAGAAGAATCCATGGGATTTTGCCCTTTGGAAATTTTCTCCAAAGGATGTAAAGAGACAAATGGAATGGGATTCTCCCTGGGGAATTGGATTTCCAGGATGGCATATAGAGTGTTCTGCCATGTCTACAAAATATTTGGGACAGCCCTTTGATATTCATTGTGGAGGAGTAGACCATATACCTATCCATCATACTAATGAGATTGCCCAATCGGAAGCAGCTTATGAAAAACCTATGGCAAATTTTTGGCTTCATGGAGAATTTTTGGTCCTGGGAGAAAAAAGAATGGGAAAATCTGAAGGAAACTTTATTACTTTGAGTGTTTTAGAAGAAAAGGGATATAATCCCTTAGCTTATAGATATTTTTGCTTCTCTGCCCATTATAGATCTCCTTTAAAATTTACTTGGTTTGCCATAGATTCTTCTCAAAGGGCTTTAAATAGGCTATACGAGAATATAAGAAGGTATCCTAAAAGGGATGTGGAATTTCATAAAGAGTATGAAGAAAGGTTTCACTCTGCAATTAATGATGATTTAGATATGCCCCAAGCTATTTCCATAGTCTGGGAGCTTATTAGGGATAATAGTGTAAGTCCGGAAGTAAAGAGATCAACTTTAATTCAATTTGATAAAGTTTTAGGCCTTTCCTTAGATAATCCTCCAGAAATTAGAATTGAGATTCCCGATGAAATATGGGAATTAGTAGAGGAAAGGGAAAGGGCAAGAAGGGAAAAAAATTGGGAAAAGGCAGATAGAATTAGGGAAGAGATAAAAAGTAAAGGATATATTATAGAGGATACCCCCCAAGGACCAAGAATAAAGAAATTAATTAACATATAATAGAAACAAGTTTTATTATCCCCTTTTATAAAATAAAAAAATTTTTTTGCATTTTTAATTTTATTTTGTTAAAATTAAAAAAATTTTGTGTTAGAAGGAGCTATTTAAAAAATGAAAAAATTAATGATTCCCCTATTTATTTTCCTAATTCTATTTTCTTTTACTTTGGTACAAGGAAATCAAGAAGGATTTAATGTTCCTAATATTCAACCCTCGATTAAAAATATAAAGGTTGCTCTGAAGACCCCATTGGTTTTAGATTCCTCAAGTTCTAAGCTTATTACCTTTAAAAAGCCACCTATAAAATTTAAACCCTTTGATTATTCCTTCTTTAAAATCAAAAAGGATCAGATAATTACCCTTGAAGATGGGGTTAAGATTTCAGGAGAGGAATTTTTAAAAGAGATAAATGAAATTGAGCAAAAGTTAAATGCCCTTGGATATTCTTTGAGGGACAAAGAAGAGGAGATAGTTCTTCAGAGAATCGTAATTAAAAAAGATAATTTGGAAATGCAAAAGAAATTATTCAAAAACATTACTCCTATCTCAACTTTGGAACTTGTCCCAAAGGATGAGCCATTAAAGGAGTTTAAAAATTTTTCCTTTGAGCGTAAATGGAATCTTCCCTTAGGAGATGATGATTTTAATGTTGATATCTCAACGGGGCTATCTTTAAAGGGAGAAGAGTCTCAAGTTTATTCCAATGCTTATGCGGTAGCTAAAGCAGGGGTTTTAGGATATAAAACAGAAATTTTAAGGGTTGAAGCTGATATTAAATCTGGAAAGGAACAAAATGCAGATAAAGGGATTTTAAGGGTATATATATTAGAAAAGAAAGAATATGAAAAGAGCTTTAATACTAAATTTGATTTTAAGGAAAAATTCTCCTACAATTTAGATTGGAGTTTTCCTATTTCGGTCCCTGTGGGACCCTTTAATGTAAAAGGATCCTTTGGGATAAGGGGAGGATTAGGTTTAGAATTAGGTTCTAATTTAAATTTCCTTCTTTGTAATGCAGTTATAAAGCCTTCTGTAGATACAAAGGCTTTTGCTGAGGTGGGATTGGATTATAAAGTGGCTTCTGCAGGGCTTGGAGGAGAACTTACAATTTTAAAAAATAATCTAGTCTTGGCAGGTAGTTTAGGTTTAATTCTACAAGATCCATTGTCTAATTCCTATTTTAAGATGTCTGCTTTTGGAGAGAATGATATGAATGCTCTTTCTGGGGATATTTATTTCTTTGTAAAGGTAAATTATTTGGTGGGATCAAAGAAATTTAAGACGGAAATCTATAATTGGGATGGATTTTCATGGAATACAAAACTTTTTGAATATTCATCTCAAGAGCCTGCATATAAGGACAAGAATATTTGGCTCTTGGTTAAAAACATTAGAGGAATTACCCCCTATACAGCAAGAAATGAAAAGACAGGGGTTACTCCTGAAAACTTCTATGTAGAGGTGGAAGTAGGAGGTCAAGTTTTTACTAAAAAAATTACAGATTCTAATAAAGATGGGATAGCTGATAGTGATTGGAATATTAAGATCCCTTTAAGCAGTAGATATACTTCAGTTCCTATAAAGATTAGAGTGGTTCAAGAATATTCCATAAGAGAGTTAAGATTTAAAAATAACCTTGATTTGGCCAAGGGAGAAAATAAGGATTTAGAGATCTTGTTAGACTTAAATTCATGGCAATTTACAGGTACTCTTGATGGTAAAATTAATCAAGAATATACCACTACAGGAGATACTAACTATTTTGGAGAAAGATTCCATAGCATAACTTTTGAATTGGGTTCAGATACTGGTTTTAAGCCAGCACCAGGTCAGGCAAGATAGTAGTTTTTATGGGTATAAAATCTTGGAAGAAAAAAATATGAAAATTTATTTATTCCAGATTTTATACCTATTTTAGAATATTTTGATAGTTTAATCTTTTTATCTGGGGGGATTTTCCCCCCTCTAAAAATAATTCTAAGGGATTTTTAGATTATTCTCTAAAAATTCTTTTCAATTTTTGACAGGAATAACTTATAAATGATATATTTGAGATAAAAATGAAAATTTATATGGAAAAAAATTACAAAAATCTGAAACTAAATTCTAATTTTTTAAAATGGGAGGATTTAAAATTATGAAGGATTATGAAGAGGGTTATGAATTATTGAAAAATAAGTTGGAGGAAAAAGGGATTGATATTGAAAAGGTTGAGGAGAAATTGAAAAATTTTAAAGTTGAGACTCCCAGTTGGGGATATGGTGATTCGGGAACTAGATTTGCAGTATTTAGACAAAAGGGAGCTGCAAGAAATATAAAGGAAAAAATACAGGATGCTTCTATAGTCCATAAACTTACAGGAATATGTCCCACTGTTGCCCTTCATATTCCTTGGGATATGTATGATGATTGGGATGAGCTTTTAGATTATTCTTTATCTCTGGGGGTAAGACCTGGAGCTATAAATCCTAATCTCTTCCAGGATGATGATTATAAATTGGGAAGCTTATGTCATCCTGATAAAAGAGTTAGAGAAAAGGCTATAAGACATGTGATAGAATGTATAGAAATTGCTAAAAAATTGGGGTCTCGAGATATTTCCCTTTGGCTTGCAGATGGAACAAATCATCCAGGACAAGACGATTTTAGAAGAAGGAAAAAGAGATTAGAGGAGAGTTTAGGAGAGATTTATAGTCATTTACCCCAAAATATGAGACTGCTTATTGAATATAAGTTTTTTGAGCCTGCCTTCTATCATACTGATATACCTGATTGGGGAACAGCTTTAATTTTATGTAATAAATTAGGAGAAAAATCCTATGTTCTTATAGATTTAGGACATCACCCCTTGGGAACAAATATTGAGCAGATTGTAGCTATTCTTTTAGATGAGGAGAAATTAGGGGGTTTTCATTTTAATAATAAAAAGTATGCTGATGACGATTTAACTACAGGTTCTATAAATCCCTATGAACTTTTCTTAATATTTAATGAATTGGTATCTGCAGAAGAAGATGGTTTAAAAGTAGATATTGCATATATGATAGATGAATCCCACAATTTAAAGCCGAAGATTGAAGAGATGATCCAAAGTATAGAAAATATATATAGAATTTATGCAAAAGCTTTAATCGTAGATAGAAAAATGTTAAGAAAATATCAAGAGGAGAAGGATATTGTGATGGCTGAAAATACCCTTGTCTCTGCCTTTGATACCGACGTAATGCCCTTGATATATAAGGTGAGAAATGAAATGGGAGTCCCCTTGGATCCATTAAAGGCCTTTAGAGAAAGTGGATATATGGAGAAAATAGTTAAAGAAAGAAGCTGAGAGGAGGAATAAAATGGGGGAGAGGAAATTCCTTGCCTTTGATTTAGGGGCTGAAAGTGGAAGGGCATTAGTAGGTATTCTGAAAGAGGAAAAATTAATAGTAGAAGAGATCCATAGGTTTGTAAATAAGCCTGTGGAAATATTAGGAAGGTTATATTGGAATGTGCCTCAAATTTTTCAAGAGATAAAGGAAGGGATAAATAAGGCTTTCTCTAAATATAAAGATATTGAGAGTATTGGAATAGATACTTGGGGGGTTGATTTTGGACTGGTAACTAAAGAGGGATATTTGGCAGGCCTTCCTGTATGTTATAGGGATCATAGGACCGATGGAATATTAGAAAAGGCCTTTAAGGTCATGCCAAAGGAGAGGATATATGAATTGACAGGAATTCAAATAATGCAGATAAATACACTCTTTCAACTATATAGCATGGTTTTAGAGAACTCATCTCTTTTTAAATCTACCCATAAACTTCTCTTTATGCCTGATCTCTTCAATTTTATGCTAACAGGTGAGATGAGAACAGAGTTTTCAATTGCTACCACTTCTCAACTTTATAATCCTATTAAAGACTCTTGGGAAGAAGAAATTTTTGAAAAATTTAGAATTCCTATAGAAATTATGCCAGAAGTCAGAATGCCGGGAAGTGAAGTGGGAGAAATTTGTGAGAGTATAAAAAGGGAGTTTAATTTAAAGGATATATCGGTAATTTCTCCTTGTGGACATGATACTGCCTGTGCTGTTGCCAGTGTTCCTGCAGAAGGAGAAGATTGGGCATATATAAGCTCTGGGACCTGGTCCCTAATGGGAGTGGAACTTAAAGAACCAATAATTAATAAGGATTCTTTTCTTTATAATTTTACCAATGAGGGCGGGGTAAATAAAACCTTTAGGTTTTTAAAAAATATAATGGGACTTTGGCTTCTTCAAAGTGTAAGAAGGGTATGGATAAAGGAGGGAACGGAGCTTTCTTACTCTGAGATAACAAAATTAGCAGAGTCTGCAAAACCCTTCCAATTTTTTATAGATCCTGATGATACATCCTTCCTTAATCCTCCCAATATGGTATCTGCCATAAAGGAATACTGTGAGAAAACCAATCAGAGGATCCCAGAAACAAAAGGAGATATTTCAAGATGCATTTTAGAAAGTTTAGCTTTTAAATATAAAGAGGTTTTTGAAAGTTTAGAGAAAACTACAGGAAAGAAAATAAAAATGCTTCATATTGTAGGAGGAGGCTCTCAAAATTCCCTCTTATCTCAGTTTACTGCTAATATCTTAGGGATTCCTGTGATGGTGGGTCCTGTTGAGGCTACCGCTATGGGAAATATTATGATTCAAGCAATTTCAAGGGAAGCTATTAAAGATTTGTCCCATGGAAGAAGGATAATAAAAAATTCCTTTAATCCTATTATTTATTACCCAAAGGATACTGAAATTTGGGAGAAGGAATATAAAAGATATAAGGAGATAACAAAATGAATATTGAAGCATATATAAATTTTAAGAACAAAATTATAAATAATATATCCAAGATTATAGTAGGGAAAGAGGATATTATTGAATTGATCACTATATCCTTTATTTGTGGGGGGCATGTGCTTATTGAAGATGTTCCTGGGCTTGGTAAAACCCTAATGGTTAAGGCCTTTGCTAAGACTATTGGTGGAGATTTCAAGAGAATCCAATTTACTCCAGATTTGCTTCCCTCAGATCTTACGGGAATAAACTTCTATAATCAAAAGACAGGAGATTTTGAATTTAAGCCAGGACCTCTCTTTGCCAATATTATATTAGCAGATGAAATAAATAGAGCAACTCCAAGAACCCAATCGAGCCTTTTGGAAGCTATGGAGGAAAGACAAATAACAGTAGATGGAATTACCAGGAAACTTCCTGATCCCTTTATGGTTCTTGCCACACAAAATCCCTTAGAGACTTATGGGGTTTTTCCCCTTCCTGAGGCACAGCTTGACAGATTCTTTATAAGGATAAAAATTGGATATCCTAATAGAGAAGAAGAGGTGGAGATTATAAATAGAAACAAAAGTTTAGATCTCTTGGAAAATATAGAAAAAGTGGTGAGTAAAGAGGAAATAGATTATGTAAGAAAAAATTATAGTGGTGTAAAAATATCTAAAGAAGTGATGGACTATCTCTTAGATATTATTGAAAAAACAAGGAATTATGATACCATCCAATTGGGAGTGAGTCCTCGAGGGAGTATTGCTCTCTTTAAGGGATGTCAAGTTTATGCCCTCTTTCAAGGGAGAGACTATATTATTCCTGAGGATATTAAAAGGCTTGCTCCATATATTCTGAATCACAGAATAATAACCTTTGGAACATCAAGGAGTAAAGATATATATGAGTTTATAAAGATAATTCTTGAAAATATAAAGGTACCTACGGAGGAAGTATAGAGATTGATATATTTGCTCTTCTTTCTCGTTTTTTTAGGGATAATAATCAATATCTTTTCTAAAAAACATATTCTTTCTAATATCTCCTATAAAAGGGAGCTTTCGAAAAAAGTTTTGGAAATTGGAGAGGAATTCACTATAACTACCATCATAGAAAATAGAAAGATTCTACCTGTAACCTTTCTGCAGGTGATAGAACAATTACCCTCAACCTTGGAATATAAATTTAAAATGGAAAAAACTATTGTTAAGGGATTTTACTATCATACCATGACCTTTTTTATTCTTCCCTTTCAAAGGATAAAAAGAAGTTATAAGGCAATATGTAATTCTCGAGGAAGATACGTATTTGGAGAAGTCTCTTTATTAGGTGGAGATTTTTTAGGATTAAATGTGGTTTCTAAAAGTTTTTTAGTAAATCAAGAAATTGTTGTGTTACCTAAGAAAATAGATATTGAAAAGGAGATTATTCCTTATGGAGATTATAATGGAGATGTTAGTGTTAAAAGATGGATTATTGAGGATCCTACAATGGTTATTGGGATAAGAGAATATACAGGACAAGAGCCAGCAAAAAATATTCATTGGCCCTTATCCCTTAAACATAGGGAACTTATGGTGAAAAATTTTGATTTCACCTACGAAAATAATTCCATGATAATTCTAAATGTGGAATGTTCAAGACCTTACTGGCTAAAGATTGAGGAATCTTTAATAGAATCTTGTATATCAGTAGCACGGGGAGTAGGAGAAATTTTTTATGAAAGGAAAATACCCTTTGGATTTACTACAAATGCTTTAATATATGGTTTTCCTCGAGGAGAAAATATAATATATCCTTCTTCTGGAGATTTACATCTTTCAACCTTTTTAGAATACTTAGGAAGAATTTCTTATAATGTTAATATGCCCTTAGAAAATATACTTAGGGATTACCTTGGAAAGGGGCCTTTTATCTCCACTTATGTGATTATAACCCCTAAAGTTCTAAAGGAGTATATTCCTTATATAAATTCTCTGGATTATGAATTAAGTAGAATTATTATTATATCCTTCTATCCTGATAATCTTGAGCTTATTTCTCCTAAGATAATGAAATATTTTATAAAGGGTGAGAAAAATGGGGCTTTTTTATCTTAATTTACTTTCTAATCTCTCCTTTACCTTTTCCCTTCTATCCTTTGCCTTTATTATAATCTCTAATATTACTCTAAATGAATTTATCTTTCTTATTCTTTTTCTCCTCTCTTCCCTTGTCCTTTATTTAAGGGGAAATAGGAAGCTTTTTCTTCTTTCTTTTCTCCTTTTCCTTATCCCTATTTTTTTATCTTATTCCATATTTGATAAAATTCTCCTTTTAATTTTTTCCCTTTATGTTTTCCATTTACTTTATAAAGACTTAAAAGAAGTTAAATATGGAAATTTTATAGATTTTTTCAAAAAGTCTCTTCCCATAGTATTTTTTATTCTTTTTATTTCCATATTTTTTAGATATTCTCCTGAAAAGTCTTTAAATATAGAGAAGTTTGTGCTTCCATATCTTTTCATTTATTTTGTCTCCTCTGTGTTTTTATTAAGAATATTAAGATATCTTGAATACAATCCCTTAGAAAAAAGAATTGTTATAATCAATATGAGATATAGTATTGGCATTATCCTTTTATCAATAATTTTAAGCATTTCCTATATTAGAAATGCAATCTTCACATTAGTTTTAGGGAGTTTCGATTTTTTGGTAAATATGTTTATAGTTGCCTTTGGAGTTATATTTATTATTATTGGATATATTTTACAAAAATTTATTTATTTTTTAATTCCCTTCCTTACCTCAAAGGGGATAATTAAAATAAACCCTCAAAGATTTGAATCCCTGGATCTTTCAAAAATTAAAAATATATTTAGATTCTTGATGGGACAGGGGAAATCTTCCTGGAGTATTCTTGATACTATTTTAATAATAGGTTTTTCTGTTTTTGTCATATCTATGGCAATATTAATTATTTTTTGGCTTATAAAAAGAGAAGGTATTTCCTACAAAAGAGAAGAAATATATAAAGAGGAAAAGGAATTTATTTTTAATAATAAAAATTTTTATCAAAGAATTATTTCAATGATCAAAAGAAGAAGAGATTTTAATATTATAAGGGAATATTATAGAAAATATCTTTTAGAAAGTAAAAGAAGGGGAGTAGAAATTTTGCCCTCCCATACTACCCTTGATATCTATGAAAAAACTAAGAATATTTTTGATCCTAAAATATTATCCCAATTAAGAGAAATTTACATTTTTGTAAGATATAATATAAAAAATCCTTCCTCTCAGTTGGTTAAGGATTTTCTTTCCCTTTATAAAAAAATGATGGAAGGAAAAAATTAAAGGCTGTTTTTTTATAGAATTGATATTAGATATGTAGGTTTTAGATAGAGCCTGATTATGAAAATTAGTCCTTTTCATATTCTAAATCTTTTTACAGGATACAATAGAAAAGAGAGAAAATTATGGGTATTAAGGAAAAGTATAAAAATATTCCTCCTCTTCCAAAGGGTGTAAAAATGTAAAATTAGTTTATATTTTTGGTTCAATACTTTGTAAAGATGATCTAGAAGATGTTGATATAGGGGTTCTTCTTAAAGGAGATTATTTTGAACTTTTGGAGGATTTGAAAAATCATCTTAATAAAGATCAAATTAACCTATTGGATTTCTCTCAGATTTCTCCCTTTTTATGCTCTTTATATTATAAAAAGGGGCAAATTAATATATAAAGAAAGTAAAGAAGTAGAGAATTTTTATGACCTTTGATAGGAATCTAATAATAGAAAATTTATTAGAGCTGAAAAATATTCGTACAGAGTTTCAAAAATATAAAGATATTAAAGAAGAAGATTTTAGCAATAATTTAAGTCTTAGATGGACTATAGAAAGAGGGCTTCTTTATATCCCAACCTCAAAATAAAAAATAAAATTTAATATTTAGGATTTATTCATTTAAAGAAATGGATATTTCTCAGCATCTAAAATTTTTGAAGCCAAAAAATTTTGTGATATAATTTTAATAGAAATTCATACAATATTTTTGTATATAATGCAAAAATGGGAGGTATTAAATGGAATTTATAAGAATTAAAAGTATGTTAATTTTATTAATACTTCTAATAATAAGTGGTTGCTCTCCTAAAGAAACAGTTAATTTACAGCCCCCAGTAGCACCCTCTAATCTTCAAGTCTCTTTAATATCTGAGAAGAGAGTAAAACTTTTATGGACTGATAATTCAAATAATGAAGTAGGGTTCATAATTGAGAGAAGAAAAGAAGGGGAAAATTGGTACGAAATAAAAAGAGTTGGAGTAAATGAAACTATTTATACAGATGCTACATTGATGCCAGGGAACAAATATTATTACAGAGTGAAAGCTTATAATTCTGGGGGAGAAAGTGGTTATTCAAATATTGTAGAAGTAAATACCCCTTCAATAATTGTGCCTACTTTATCCTATTCTGTTGAGAATAATCAGGTTAGATTATCTTGGAACAATAATTCAGAAGTAACTGAAGGATATGTAATTGAGAAAAAATCCAATGGAAATTGGTATGAACTAATAAGGTTAAATTTCCCTATAAATAATTATACCGATGTTGAGGTTTCCCCAGGTAATACATATTTTTATAGAATAAAAGCCTTTAATGCTACTTTAGAGAGTGATTATTCAAATATTGTAGAAATATATATCCCAATTATTGGAAACGGGGATACTCCAGATTTTTCATTAATGGGCTTTGCTACTTTAAATGGAGGGACCACAGGAGGAGAGGGGGGACCTGTAGTTTATGTAACCACTGGGACTGATTTACAAAATGAGATAAATAAAGGAGGACCCAAAATTATTTATATAAATGGAACCATTACTCCTCAAAATACCAATAACAAATATGTAATTGAGATTAAAAATGTCTCAAATATTTCAATTTTAGGAGTTGGAGATAAAGGAGAATTAAATGGTATTGGCTTAAAAATTAGTGGTTCTAATAATATTATAATTAGAAACCTAAAAATTCACCATGTAAAAGATCCTAATATAACCTCTCAAGGTCCTGATTGTATAACTATTTCGGGTCCTGCTCAGAATATATGGATAGATCACTGCGAATTTTATAATGAGTTTCAAGGGGTTGATAAGGACTATTATGATGGACTTTTGGATATAAATGGTCCTGTCTATTACGTAACTGTATCATGGTGTTACTTTCATGATAGCTGGAAGACAAGTTTGATAGGATCTTCAGACACTGACAATTACAACAGGACAATAACCTTCCATCATAATTGGTTTAGAAATTGTAATTCAAGACTTCCCAGTTACAGGTTTGGAGAGGGACATATTTTTAACAATTATTACCAGGAT
>CALHLF010000071.1 GCA_938034905.1 uncultured bacterium
AGGAAAAGATGAGGAATTACTTAGAAAAGCAGAAGAAAATTTACTAAGAGCTTTAACTTTTGATAAATATTCTGTTCCCCCCATGGAAAATCTTCTCAGACTATATTCTACAGATTTAAAAGATAATAAAAAGGTTGAAGAGATAGCTAAAAGGATAATAAATATAGATCCTAATCATTATGATGCCAATATGATTCTGGCTTCGTTGTATTATAATAACAAAAAATATAACGATGCAAAAAAAATATACGAAAGTTTATCTAAAATTTACACCAATAATGTTGATATCTGGAATAATCTCGGTATAACCTATTTCCAATTAAAGGAATATGACGAGTCAGAAAAAGCCTTTTTAAAGGCATTAGAAATAGATCCTACTTATCAGTTGGCGAGGAAAAATCTTGAGGCTCTCTCTAAGAAATTAGGAAAAAAGATTCAGTTACCACCTATTCCTAAAATAGAAGATATTAATTATTACTTAAGTAAAGGAGTTGAAGCTTATAATAATAAAAATTATGAACTAGCAGAAGAATTGTTTAGAAAGGCTATCTCTTTAGATAATAAATCTTCAGAAGGTTATAATAATTTAGGAGCAGTTCTCTTTATTCAAGGAAAACATGAAGAGGCGATAGAAATGTTTAAAAAGGCTTTAGAAATAAATGATAAATATTTACAAGCATATGGAAATATTTCTGTTGCTCTTTTAAAATTAGGGCGAAAGAGAGAGGCAAAGGAATATTTAGAGAAAGGACTAAGATATTTTCCTAATAATCAAGATTTGAAAAAAATATTGGAGGATATAAAGTAATATGAAAAAGAAATTAGAATTAACTCCTCAAGCCTTACTTATATTAGAGAAAAGATATTTAAGAAAGAATGAGAATAAAGAGATTATTGAGACTCCGGAGGAAATGTTTGAAAGAGTAGCAGAAGCTATAGCAAGAGTTGATCTTTCCTATAATCCTAAGATAGATGTGGAAAGGGTAAAAGAGATATTTTATGATATGATGGTATCCTTAGAATTTCTTCCTAATTCTCCTACACTAATGAATGCAGGAAAACCCTTTGGACAACTCTCTGCCTGTTTTGTTTTACCTGTTGAAGATTCCCTAACGAGTATTTTCGATACTTTAAAATATGCAGCATTAATACACCAATCAGGTGGTGGCACAGGTTTTTCTTTTTCAAGATTACGGCCAAAAGGGGATATTGTTAGAACTACTGGAGGAATCGCATCAGGACCTGTAAGTTTTATGAAGGTTTACGACTCTGCAACAGAAACTATAAAGCAAGGTGGGGTAAGAAGGGGAGCCAATATGGGAATATTAAGAATCGATCATCCTGACATCATTGAATTTATTAAAGTAAAGGATGAAGAAGGGATATTGAGTAATTTTAACATATCAGTAGCAATAACCGATGATTTTATGAAAAAGGTTTTAAAAGATGAGGAGTATGAATTAATTAATCCACGAAATAAGGAAGTGGTTAAAAAATTAAGAGCAAAAGAGGTTTTTGATTTAATTGTTAAACAAGCATGGAAGAATGGAGAGCCCGGAATAATTTTTATTGATGAGATAAATAGAAAAAATCCAACTCCTGAATTAGGAGAGATTGAATCTACCAATCCCTGTGGTGAACAACCTCTTCTTCCCTTTGAATCTTGTAATTTGGGTTCGATAAATTTAAGTAGAATGGTAAGGGAAAAAGATAGAAAATATGAAATTGATTGGAATAAACTTGAGAAGACAGTATATAACGCTGTTCATTTTTTAGACAATGTTATAGATGCCAATTATTATCCTTTGAAGGAAATAGAGAAAATTACAAGAGCAAATAGAAAAATTGGTTTAGGAGTAATGGGATTTCATGATTTATTAATTAAGTTAAAAATTCCATATAATTCTCAAGAGGGAAGAGATATTGCAGAGAAAATAATGAAATTTATTTTAGAAAAAGCTCGAGAAGAATCCCAAAGATTAGCAGAAGAAAGAGGAGTATTTCCCAATTGGAATAAAAGTATTTATAAAAGTAGTAACTTAAGATTAAGAAATGCCACACTAACAACTATTGCTCCTACAGGAAGTATAAGTATTATAGCAAATTGCTCTTCTGGAATTGAACCAATATTTGCATTAGCATATAAAAGAAAAATAAGCTTAGGTGAATGGTTTGAGATTCATACTCTTTTTAAAGAATATTTGGAAGAAAATAATCTTTACTCCGAGGATCTAATCCAAAAGATAATAGAAAAGGGCTCTATTCAGGAGATAGATGAAATACCTGAAGAAGCAAAAAGAATTTTTGTTACTGCTTTGGATATTTCTCCTGAAGATCACCTTCTAATGCAAGCTGCTTTTCAAAAGTATGTGGATAATGCAGTATCAAAGACAGTAAATCTTAAAAATTCAGCTATGGAAGATGATATCAGAAAAATTTATCTTTTAGCATATGAATTAAAATTGAAAGGAGTTACAGTTTATAGAGATAAATCTCGAACCGCCCAAGTTTTAAAAGTAGAGGGGGAAAAAAGTAGTGGAGAAAAACTCAAACCAAGACCAAGACCTCATATAACAAAGGGTGTTACTATGAAAATGAAAACTGGATGTGGAAATTTATATGTTACTATTAATGAGGATGAATTTGGAATATGTGAAGTTTTCTCTACTCTTGGAAAAGCTGGGGGTTGTGCAGCATCTCAGACAGAAGCTATATCTAGATTAATTTCTTTAGCCTTAAGAAGTGGGATTGATTTAAATTCAATTATAAAACAACTAAGAGGAATTCGCTGTCCTAGCCCTACAAGAGACGAGGAGGGGGAATTTATTCTTTCTTGTTCTGATGCTATTGCAAAAGCTTTAGAAAAGTATATAATTTTAAAAGAAGGGAAAAGTACATCTAAAAATAGCATATTTTTATTTTCAGATAAAAAAGTAGAAGAAAAAAGTGAGAATGAGTATTCAGGAATTCCTTGCCCAGAATGTGGAACTCCTCTTGAAGTTCAAGAAGGCTGTTTCACTTGTAGAGTTTGTGGGTATTCAAAGTGTTATTAATTTTTTTAAATTTGACTTTTCAGAATTTTTATTTTATACTATTTCGATTGATGGAAAAAATTAAATCGTATATGTTTTTTCATTTTTAGAAAAATCTTAATCCTATTTTAACTAAAAAATTATTTCCCAGAAAAGGAGGTTTCAAATGATTTCCCAAGAAGAACTAAGTTTAAAAACAAGAGCAGAATTAGTAGAAATTGCTAAAGAACTTAAAATTGCTGGTTATTATCGTATGACAAAGGATGAGTTAATACAGGCATTAGTTTCAAAATCTAAGGAATCTCCCAAAGAACTAGAAGAAAAGGAGGGTTTTGAAGAGAAAGCAGTAGTTTTGACAAAAGAAACTCCTGTAGAAGAGAAAGAAGAAAAGAAGGATAAAGTGATAATTGACGGTTTTGAATGTGTATATAGAGAAGGCTATTTGGAAATAAAGGAAGAAGGTTTTGGATTTATTAGGAGAAATTTTAAACCCAGTGAGGAAGACGTTTATATTTCTGCATCTCAAATTAAGAAATTTGGACTTAGATATGGAGACTGGATCGGAGGAATGGTAAGACCCCCAAAGGAAAATGAAAGATGGTATGCTATTTTAAGAATTGATACAGTAAATGGAAGAGATCCTCTTCTTTCCCGTCAAAGACCAAAGTTTGATGATTTAATTCCCTATCATCCCACTGAAAGATTAAGATTAGAAACGAGTTCTGATGAGTTAGATACAAGACTTATTGATCTATTGGCTCCTATTGGTAAGGGACAAAGGGGGTTAATTGTATCCCCTCCAAAGGCAGGTAAAACTACTTTATTGAAGAAAATTGCAAATGGAATTACTGCAAATCATAAAGAGATAAAGCTATTTGTTCTCTTAGTTGATGAGAGACCAGAAGAAGTAACAGACTTTAGAAGATCTGTCCAAGGAGAAGTTATTGGATCTACTTTTGATGAAACACCAGAAAGACATATCCAAGTTGCAAAGCTTGTATTAGAAAGAGCAAAGAGATTGGTGGAATATGGGGAACATGTTGTTATTCTTTTAGATAGTATAACAAGATTAGCAAGAGCGTATAACTGGGCAGTTCCCTCCAGTGGAAGGACACTATCTGGAGGTGTAGAACTTTCTGCTTTACATCATGCAAAGGAATTTTTTGGGGCAGCAAGAAATATTGAAAATGGAGGTAGTTTAACAATATTAGCTACCGCATTAATCGAAACAGGAAGTAGGATGGATGATGTGATTTTTGAGGAATTTAAGGGAACAGGAAATATGGAGTTGGTATTAGATAGAAAAATTGCTGATAGAAGAATATTCCCAGCAATCAGTATAACACGCTCAGGAACAAGAAAAGAAGAGCTCCTTTATCCTGAAGAACAGCTAAGAAAAATCTGGATTCTAAGGAGAAGTTTGGTAGGACAAGAAGAAGGAGAAGCTATCGAGATGCTCAAGAGAAAATTGAGAGAAACAAGAAACAATGAGGAATTCTTAAAATTTATTGAAGAAGTAATTGGTAGACCCAATAGAAGATAAGAGTTTTAGGAGGTTTTTCTTTGAAAAGAATTTTACTTATATTTTTTCTTATAATTTTTATAATATTGGTTATATTTGCGGTATTAAAAGAAAAGATAGTTTTAAAAATTTACTATTATGATCCAAAAGCTTTAAAATTAGTACCTGAAGAAAGAGAGATCTCCTTTTATAGATGGAAACTATTATTTAAAAGAGAAGATATTGTAAAAGATATAATTTCTGAGTTAATAAAGGGACCTATAAATAATAAACTAAAATCTCCAATACCCTCTGGAACAAAAATACTTGGAGCTTCAATTAAAAAAGACATTGCCTATGTAAATTTTTCTAACGAATTAAGGAAAAATCATCCTGGAGGGAGTTTAGGGGAGATTTTAACTATTTATAGTATTGTAAATACATTAACAGAACTTCCTTATATTAAGAGGGTTCAGATCTTAATTGATGGAGCTATAATAGAAACCTTAGCAGGACATATGGATATTTCGGAACCTTTAGAAAAGGATTTAAGTATTTTGAAATGAAGATAGGTTTTATCTCGGATATACATAGTAATTGGGAAGCATTAGATATTGCAATAAAAAAGTTGGAAAAAGAGGTAGACGAGATATACTGTTGTGGAGATATTATAGGATATGGTCCTGATCCCAATGAGTGCGTTAATTATGTAAGAAAGTTAAAAATTTCAGTATTAGGTAACCATGATGCTGCATGTGTCGGAAGATTAAATTATGATAATTTCAATCCATTAGCTCAATATGCAATAGATTGGACAAAGGAGAATCTTAGTAGGGAAAATTTTGAATTTATTTATAAATTGCCCCTTAAAATTAATTTTGAAGATATAGGAATTGTACATGGGAGTTATAGAAATCCTTTAGAAGAATATCTCCTAACTTATAATTCTGTTTTTTCAAATTTTCAGCTTATAGATAAAAGTATATATTTTTTTGGACATACCCATATTGCAGGAGTCTTTATTTATTCTCCTGAAAATAACAGAGAAATAAAATATTTAAGTTTAGTTAAGGGAGGAGAAATAGAACTAAAATCAAATTATAAATATCTTATAAATCCAGGAAGTGTTGGACAGCCAAGAGATGGAAACTGGAAAACTAGTTTTGGAGTTTTTGATACCAATAAAAATATATTTAAAGTTTACAGAATGGATTATTTAGTTGAAATAACTCAGAAAAAAATGCAAATATTAGGTCTACCAAGACCATTATGGGAGAGATTAAGTTTTGGGAGGTAAATTATGAAAATATTAGTAATTAGCGATACCCATGGAGATATTTATTTCTGGGAAAAAATTAAAAAGTATATTGAAAAATCAGATCTAATTTTACATGCAGGGGATGTACTTTATCATGGTCCTCGAAATCCATTTCCTAAGGAATATTCTCCTGCAAAACTTTCTGAACTCATAAATAATTTAAATATTCCTGTTATTATAAGTAAAGGAAATTGTGATGCCGAGGTGGATCAATTGGTCTTAAAATATCCATTATTGTCTCCATACGCTTTTGTTTTCTTGTCTCCCTTAAAAATTCTTATAATGCATGGCGAAGATAAAAGTGAAGAAGATCTTTGGAAAATTATTAATGACTTTCAATTAAATATTTTAATATTTGGTCATATTCACACACCTGTATTAAAAAAGAAAGAAAATAAGATTTTACTAAATCCAGGAAGTCCAGCTCTTTCTAAAACAACTTCTAAGACTGTTGCATTTATCGAAGATAAAGAAATATCTATAATTGATATAGAAAATGATAAAGTTATTCAAAAAGAGGTTATAAACCTGGAGTAATTCCTTTAAGGAGTAAGGCAAGATCAGATGGATTTGGACTTCCTAATAATGCTTCTTTCTCATCTATTAGATTCTTTCTATAAAGTTCTAATAAATGCTGATTAAAGGTTTGCATTCCTTCTAATTTACTTTCCTGAATAATTTTAGGAATTTCATAGGTTTTTTGATCTCGGATCAGTTTTCTTACACTTAGATTTCCCACAAGAATTTCACAGGCAGGTATTAAACTTTTCCTATCTTTTCTCTTTAACAATCTTTGAGAGATGATTCCTTGAAGAACATTAGAAAGTTGTATTCTTACTTGATTTTGTTGATAAGGAGGAAAAATATCAATAATTCTTTCTAAGGTTGTTACTGCATCATTAGTATGAATTGTACTTAACACTAAATGGCCAGTTTCTGCAGCTTGTAGTGCTATACTTGTTGTTTCTAAGTCTCTTAATTCACCTACCATTATTACATTAGGATCTTCTCTTAATGCCATTTTTAAGGCAGAAGTATAAGATTTTGTATCTATTCCAATCTCTCTTTGGGTAATCAAAGATTTCTTATCAAAAAAAACAAATTCTATAGGATCTTCGATGGTAATTATTTTTAAACTAAAATTAGAATTCAAATATTCTATCATAGAAGCTAAGGTGGTAGATTTACCACTCCCTGCAGGACCTGTTACCAATATCAAGCCAGATCTCTTCTCAGCTAAGGTCTTCAATACGGGAGGCAATGAAAGCTCTTCTATAGATGGAATTTTTAAAGGGATAAGCCTAAGAGAGATAGTGATTGATCCTCTTTGCAAGTATATATTTCCTCTTAATCTAACTTTACCATTTTTTTCATAGGCAAAATCTAATTCTCCATTCTCCTCGAAAATCTTAATAAGGGTTGGTTTTATTAAAGAATATGCTATATCTTTTATTTCTTCATGAGTTAACGGTTCTTCATCTAAAAAGACAATATCACCTAAAACCCTTATCACTGGAGGAACCCAAGGTTTCAGATGAATATCAGAAGCATTTTCTCTTATTGCTATCTCAAGAATCTTATCAAATCTTTCAGACATTTTCTTCTTCCTCCATACGGAAAATTCCATTCTTAATTTTTTCTATTAACTTCATATCTACAACTCTTTGGGCTAATTTAATAGCATTCTTTATTGCCTTTGCTTTAGATCTTCCATGGGAAATTATCACAACTCCATTTACCCCAAGAAGAGGTGCCCCTCCGTATTCACTATAGTCTAATTTCTTTTTAACATTTTTAAATTTTGGTAGTAACATTCCTCCTAATATCTTACTCCACAAAGATGATTTTAGTTCATAAGATAAAAGGGTAAATAAAGCCTCTGCAACCCCTTCTGCAGTTTTTATACAAACATTTCCTACAAATCCATCACACACAATAACATCCGCTAAGGAATGAAATAAATCTTTTCCTTCTATATTTCCAATAAAATTTAGTAAAGAATTATTTTTCAAAAGATAATAAGTCTCCTGAGAGAGAGAATTTCCTTTTCCTTCTTCTTCTCCAATATTTAAAAGACCTACTTTAGGATTTGGAATATTAAATATCTCTTCCATATATATTTTACCCATAATAGCAAATTGTTCTAAATATTCCTTTTTACAATCCACATTTGCTCCAACATCCAACAAAAGGGAAGGCTTATCAGAAAGAGTTGGAATCACAGTAGCAATAGCAGGTCTTTTAATACCAGATATTCTCCCAAGATGAAGAAGAGCAGAGCTCATTACTGCCCCTGTATTTCCTGCTGAGACCACTGCATCTACTTTTTTATTTTTTAAAAGTTTTATAGAAATAACTATAGAAGAGTCTTCTTTTTCTCTTACCGCAAAAGCAGGATGCTCCTTCATTTCTATTACTTGAGAAGCAGGATAAATTTCAATTAGATCTTTTGGATAGTCGTATTTCTTTAGTTCTTCCTCAATTTGTTCCCTTTTCCCTACTAATATAGTTTTTATTTTAAATTCCTTCACACATTCCACTGCTCCTTTTACTGTTTCAGAGGGAGCATAATCTCCACCCATAGCATCTAAAGCAATTGTCATTTTAGATCCTCCTTACTATTGCTTTTAAATTTAATGCCTTTTTATAAACTTCTTTTTTAGAAATTTTATAATTTTTTGATACATAATCTACTGCAGACTTTAAATCAAGATTATTTTTTACCATAGCTTCAACTATTAAAGATTCAACTATTAATTCTTCTTTTTCTTCTTCCTCCTCATACTCATTATACACTATAACAGTATACTCTCCTAAATAAGAATATGGATTATTTTCTAACTCTTCCAAAACTGTTTTTATTGACCCATAATATACTCTTTCATGTATTTTTGTTAAATCATTGCAAAAACATACTTTAGATAAGGGAAATATTTTATATATTAATTTTGCTAAGGATATTATCCTCTTGGGAGATTCAAATAAAACTAAGGTTTCTATTTTCTTTTCTTTTATCTCTTTTAAAATCTTTTCTCTCTCCCTCTCTTTATTGGGAAGAAATCCATAAAATAAAAAGTGATTGGAAGGAAGTCCAGAGATGGATAAAGCAGAGGTTATTGCAGATGGTCCACATACACTAATAACCTCTATTCCCCTTTCTCTTGCCTCTTTCACAATTATATATCCTGGATCTGATATACATGGGGTTCCTGCATCAGATACTAAACCTACCTTCATATCTCTATCAACTAAATATTCCATTAATATCCTCACTCGCTCCTTTTCGTTATACTTATGATAAGAAATCATCTTCTTTTTGATATTATAATAGTTTAAGAGCTTAAGAGTATGTCTCGTATTTTCTACAGCTAAAATATCACATTCTTTAATAACTTCTAGAGCCCTTAGAGTAATATCTTTTAAATTACCAATAGGAGTTGCAATAACAAATAACTTTCCCATTTACAACTTTTCTTCCAATTAATGATTACACAGATAATTTTATCATATATATTTTTATTCTTTACAAGAAATTTTTTTTATGATAATTTAACTTTAAAATGAGAGGAATGACCGCTTCATGTTATAAAGAAATTTCCATCGGAACCCTTAAAGTATATATGGAATTTAAGGGGTATAATCATCGATTTTTAGAAACTAAAATAAATCTTCCCCAAAATTTAACCTTTTTAGAAAAGGAATTTTTAGAAAAAATAAGAGGAAATATTAGAAGAGGGGTCGTAAATTTTTCTTTAAGAATATCAAACAATATAGATGTTCTTCCTAAAATAAATACTTTTATTATAGAAGAAATCTTAAGAGAAATTGAAAAAATTACAAAAAAGCCTGAAAAAATAGAAGATTGGAAGATAATCCTGGGAAATCCCCAAATATTTACTATAGAACCAAGAAGTTATAACGAACAGGAGTTATATAAAATTAGAGAAGAATTTGATGAACTTTTAAAGGTTTTCATTGAAGAAAGAGAAAAAGAAGGAAAAAGTATCGAAAGATCTATTCAAATATGTTTAAGAAATATTGAAGAGAATCTAAGAAAAATTGAAGACGAGAATAAAAACCTTCCCTCTGAGGTTAAAGCTATTCTTCAAAAAAAGATAGAAGAGTGGAAGATAAATATTGAGAAAGATAGAATTTTACAAGAAATAGCATTAATCCTTATGAAAGCAGATATAAATGAAGAGTTGGAAAGGCTTAAAAGCTTTATTGAAAAAATTAGAGATAAAATGCAAAAGGATGAATTCACCGGGAAATACTTAGATTTTATTATTCAAGAAATGCTTCGAGAAACAAATACTCTCTCAAGCAAAACTTCAAAAACTAAAATTATTGAGTATGCATTAGAAATAAAAAACGAATTGGAAAAGATAAGAGAGCTAATTTCAAATGTTGAATGAGGAGTGAAACTTATGAAAATTAAATTAATAAATGTTGGATTTGGGAATATAGTAGTAAGTTCAAGAATTGTAGCTATAATTAGTCCTGATTCTGCACCTATAAAGAGATTTTTAGCCGATGCCAGAGAAAAAAATGAGGTCATCGATGCAACTTATGGAAGAAAGACAAGAGCAGTATTGGTATTGGATAGTGGACATATAATATTATCTGCTCTTCATCCTGAAACTATTGCATCAAGAATTGAAGGAACAAATGAAAAGGAGGAAGAATGAAAAATTTAGGAAATCTTTTTGTTCTTTCAGGCCCATCAGGGGTAGGTAAGGATGCTATATTGGAAAGACTATTGAGAGGAGTTCCCAATTTGGTAAAATCAATCTCAGTAACAACTCGCCCTAGAAGAACAGGAGAAGAAGATGGAAAGGACTATTTCTTCGTAGATGAAGAGACTTTTAAAAAGATGATAGAAAGAAATGAGTTTTTAGAATGGGCAATAGTTCATTCTTATTTTTATGGGACTCCTAAAAACTTTGTAGAAAAAAATTTAAAAGAAGGAATTGATGTTCTTTTAAAAATTGATGTTCAAGGGGGATTAAGCATAAAGAAAATTATTAAAAATGCAATACTAATTTTTATTATCCCTCCTTCCTTAGAAGAGCTTAAAAAAAGATTATTAAAAAGAGACTCAGAAGGAAAAGAAGATTTTAATATAAGATGGAAAAATGTTCCCCTTGAAATTTCCAAAATTTTCTATTATGATTATTTAGTTGTGAATTCTGATATAGATTCTGCAGTGGAAGAAGTAAAAGCAATTATTTTTGCAGAAAGATGTAGATTAACTAAGGAAAAAGCAGAATATTGGATAAATAAATTAGGAGGTAAAATAGATGAAGGAACCATCAATAGATAAATTATTAGAAAAGATCCCCAATAAATATATTTTAACTGTATTATCTGCAAAAAGAGCAAGACAAATTAATGAAGAACTTAAATTCTTAAGACAAGTAATGGCAAAAGATCCATTAACAATTGCTTTAGAAGAAATATTAAATAATAAAGTAAAATACGAGGAGGAAGAATTATAAGCTTTATAGAGTGTTAATATCGAAAATAATTCTTTTTGATACAAGGATCCCTGAAAAAGATTTTCTATATTACTCTATTCCTAAGGAATTTGAAAAAGAGATTTGTATAGGAAAAGGTGTTATTGTACCATTAAAAAAAAGGAAGGTTTTAGGATATATTTGGGATATTTTAGAAAATAATATTGAAGATTCCATTTCTCTTAAACCTATATATTCAATTTTAAAAGGAATTCCTCCTCTTCCAAAATCTTTAATTTCTCTTGTCAATTGGATTAGCAAGTATTATGAAAACTCCCTTTACGCATCAGCAAATTATATTTTTCCTTCAGGGGTTGACCTAAAAATAAGAAGAAAATTTAAAAGTAAGGATTATTCTAATATCAAACTTTCAAAAAAACAAAGAGCTCTTTTAGAACTCTTAAATCAAGAAAGATCTTTAGAAGAATTAAAGAGATATATAAAAGTTTCAGAAAATTATATAAATAAATTAGTGAAAATGAATTTAATAGAGGAAGAAGTAGAATTAGAAGTTATCGAAAAACATCCTAAGAAGAAGGAATTTTTTCAAGAACCAAAAACTAAAAATTGGAATATTAGGCAAGAAATTGTAAAAGAATGTGAAAAAATTAAAGAAAATCCTAACAAAATTCCCTATTTACTTTTAATAGAAAATAAAAGAGAAAGATGGGAATATTATTTAAAGTTAATAAGAGATTATTATAATAAAGGGAAACAAATATTAATAATATTTCCCACCTTAAACGCTCTACAAGATTTTCAAGTCTTCTTAGCAGAGAGAGCGCCCATAAAATTCTATATTTTTCATGGGTTTCTTACCCCTGCACAATCCTATCAAGTTTTTAAGATTTCTGAAATAGAAAGTCCATTATTGGTAATTTCTACAGGAAAAGGAATTTTTCTCCCCTTTAATAATTTAGGAATAATCATATTGGAAGAAGAAGAAAATGAATTCTATAATTTTCGAGAAAGAGAACCCCGTTTTGATTTAGGAAGGATTTCTTTAAAGAGGGCAGAATTAGAAAATATACCTATTTTTTTAGGAAGTAGCTCTCCATCTGTCTCTTCCTTTTATAATTTTTTAACAGGTAAGTTTTTGTTTTATAGAAAAACGGCAAAAAAAAGCAAAATTACAATTTTAGACATGCGTAAAGAAAGAGAAGAAATTTTATCATATTATTCAATAACAAGAATTAAAGAAAATTTAAAATCTCAAAAACAAGTATTTTTTCTATTAAATAGATTAGGCTATTCATCATATCTTCAATGTCAAGACTGTGGGTATACATTCTATTGTCCCAATTGTAGCACCTCTCTTGTTTACCATTCTGAGGAATTAGAGTTAAGATGCCACTATTGTGGGTATAAGATCTCTTCTGTAATCACCTGTCCTAATTGTGGAGGATATAGTTTTATCTATGGAGGATTGGGTACAGAAAAATTAGAAACTTATATAAAAAGAATTTTTCCTAAATATTTAATCCAAAGATGGGATAGCGACTGGGAGATAAAGGAAGAAAGCCTATTATATAAAAGTCAAATGATAGTAGGAACTCGACTTATTGTCCCCTGGATATCAAGACTTAATGTAGGGTTATTAGTTATAGTCAATTTAGATAATTTCCTTCATCTTCCAGATTTCTCTGTTTCCGAAAAAACTTTTAACTTATTAAGAAGAATATTAAGTGATTTTCCAGGAGAGGAAATTATAATTCAAACCTATTCTCCCAATCATTATCTATTAAGAGCACTGGAAAAAAATTCATATAATATTTTTCTTCACGAGGAATTAAACTTAAGAAAAGCTCTAAAATATCCTCCTTTTTCTATTCTTCATCAAATTTTATTGATTGGAGATGATGAAGGAGAAATTATTAATGCGGGAAAAATGATTAGAAAAGAACTGGAAGAAAAATTAAAAAATATCGAGATTTTAGGGCCTGCTCCCTATTTTCCGTATATTCTAAAAGGAAAATACAGATATCAAATTCTTATAAAAGTTTTAGATGAAAAAAACAATTCTATAAATCTTAGTGAATTGATTCAACTCGAGGATGTATTTTCTAATTATAGAGTTATAATAAATAAGGATATAAGAGAAATTTTGTAACTACGAGGTGAAATTTAAATGGTACTTAAGATAATTACTATCGAAAATCCGATATTAAGAAAAAAGGCAAAAAAAATAGAGAAGATTGACGATGAAATTAGAAAATTAACACAAGATATGCTGGAAACAGTGAAAAACTCTAATGGAGTTGGGCTTGCTGCGCCTCAAGTAGGAAAAAGCATAAGATTAATTGTAGTAAGCTACGAGGGAAAAGATTATATTTTTATAAATCCTGAAATTATCAAGAAGGAAGGAGAAGATATTGATATAGAAGGATGTCTAAGTATTCCGGGAATTGAGGTTCCTGTAAGAAGGGCAGAAAAAATTCTATTAAGATATAATAATCTAAAAGGGAAAACATTGAGTATAGAAGTTAGTGGTATTTTAGCAAGAATTATTCAGCATGAAATTGATCATCTTGATGGAATACTTATTGTTGATAAGATAGAGGAGGATATAAAAGTTTGAATATTATATTCTTTGGAACACCAATTTTTGCAAGAATAATTTTAGAAAGGCTTTATACCAAAGAAAAAATAATAGCTATATTTACACAACCTGATAAACCAAAGGGAAGAGGAAAGAAGATTGAATTCTCACCTGTCAAGCAATTCGCTTTAGAGAAAAATATTATTTTATTTCAACCAGAAAATTTAAAAAGCAGGGAAGTGGAAAATATCATTTTAGAATTAAAGCCAGATATTTTTGTTGTAGCATCTTATGGAAAAATCATTCCGGAGAATCTATTAAAAATACCTCCATATGGCGGAATAAATGTTCACGCATCTCTTCTTCCAAAGTATAGAGGTGCCGCTCCCATTGAGAGAGCATTGTGGAACTGCGAAGAAGAAACTGGAGTGTGCATCATGCAAATGGAAAAGGGACTAGATACAGGTCCCATATGGAGTGAAAGAAAAATTATAATTGATCCTCATGACAATAGAGAAACTCTAACTTTAAAATTAGCAAATTTAGGCAGTGAGCTTCTTTTGGAAACTTTGCCCATAATTAAAGAAGGAAAAATAAAACCTATACCTCAAGATGAATCCCTTGCAACTTATGCTCCTAAGATCTCTCCTTCCGAAGAGAAAATAGATTGGAATAACCCTATCAAAAATATATGGTGTCAAATTAGAGCTCTTTCTCCAGAACCTGGTGCCTACACCTATTTTAGGGAAGGCATATTAAAGATTTTAAAGGCGTATCCTTATTATGAAAGGATAGAAGATTTTCCCTTAGGGAGTATAATATTTATAGATAAAAAGAAGGGTTTTGCAGTAAAAGGAATTGATGGTATACTTTGGATTTTAGAAGTAAAGCCTGAGAATAAAAAAAAGATGCTTGCAACGGATTTTTTAAATGGATATCGTCTAAAGATAGGTGAAATACTAAAATAAATAAGGAGGTGAAAATATATGTTTCTGTTTGATCCAACATATATAATACTTTTACCTGCATTAATACTTTCCCTTTATGCAAGTTGGAAAGTAAGAGCTACTTTTAGTTACTTTTCCCAAATTCCTAATTCCCGCAGAATAACTGGTGCTGAGGCAGCAAGAATATTATTAGGTGCCTTAGGATTGCACGATGTAAAGATAGAATTAACCCCAGGTTCATTAACTGACCATTATGATCCTAGGACAAAAACATTAAGACTTTCAGAGCCTGTTTATTATTCTCCATCAATTTCGGCCCTTGGAGTTTGTGCCCATGAAATAGGCCATGCCATTCAACATGCTCAAGGTTATCTTCCATTAGTTTTTCGATCCACTTTAGTTCCTGTAGCAGCACTGGGAACAAATATGGCATTTCCTCTATTCTTTATAGGATTTTTATTTGGTAATCCTTCCCTTATGACTATTGGTATTCTTGCCTTTTCCCTTGGGGTTCTTTTCTACATTGTTACTCTTCCTGTAGAAATTAACGCAAGTAAAAGAGCAAGAGAGCTTCTTTTGTCTTCAGGCATGATAACTGCAAGAGAGGCAGAGGGAGTAAAAGCAGTACTAAATTCTGCTGCATTGACCTATCTTGCAGCGGCTGCTATGGCGCTTCTTCAACTCTTAAGATTAATACTATTAGCTAATATGAGAAGAAGAGACTAATGGAGGTAAGATTAAGGGCAGGAGAAATTCTCTACGAGATAGAAAGGAGGGAAGGATATGCCAATTTAATTTTAAGAAGTATCCTTCCCTCTTTAGACTTATCTTTAAAAGAAAAGAAATTAATAACGGAATTGGTTTATGGTATATTAAGATGGGAGATGACCTTGGATGAAATTTGGAAAAGATATGTTAAATACCCCAATTATCTAACCCAGTGGGCAAAGATTCTTCTTAGAATGGCAGTATATCATGTATATTTTATCAAGAATACAAATATCCCTGTTGCCATGAATGAAATTGTAGAAATCTCCAAAATTAAAGCAAAAAAAGAAAAAAGCCTAATAAATGCTGTGGTAAGAAAAATATCTTCAGAGAGAATTAATATAGAAGATTTTCCTGAAGATATTAAATACAGTCATCCTTCATGGATTTTAGAGGAATTAGAAGATTATTTAGGAAAAGAAGCAACAATAGAGATAGCAAAGTGGAATAACTCTCCTTCTTTTACTACCATAAGAGTAAATACTCTAAAAACTACAAAAGAAGAATTAAAGGAATTTTTAAAGAAAGATGGAGTTAAAGTAAGAGATGGATATTTAGTTTCTCAGGCATTAATAATAGAAGAAGGGATACCCTTTGAGAATTATCACCTATTTAAAGAGGGATTTTTTACAATTCAAAGTGAAGCTTCTATGTTAACTTCAATAATATTAAACCCGAAACCTAATGAGAGAATTGCAGATCTTTGCTCTGCTCCAGGTACAAAAAGTACTCATCTTGCTGAGATTATGGAAAACAAAGGAGAAATTCTTTCTATAGATATTAATAAATCACGATTAAAACTTGTTGAAAAAAATTCCAAGAGATTAGGGATAAACATAATAAAAACTTTAAATTCTGATATATTGGCCCTTCCAGAAGACTTAAATGGGACCTTTGATAAGGTACTATTAGATGTTCCCTGTACAGGTTTAGGGGTTATAAAGCATAAACCTGAAATAAAATGGAGAAGAAAAAGAGAAGATATATATAACTTATCAAAACTTCAATATTCTATGTTAGAAAAAGCAGTAAAACTTTTAAAAAAAGGTGGCGAGATTTTATATAGTACCTGTACCTTAACTTGGCAGGAAAATGAAGGAGTTGTCTTATCATTTTTACAAAAAAATCCATCTTTTTATTTTAAACCTTTTACCTTAAAGGATAAAGAATTTCCAGGAATTTTAAGAATTCTCCCCTTTTTATACAATACTGATGGGTTTTTTCTTTCTCTCTTAAAGAATGAAGAATAATATTCTTTCCTTTGACATAGATCAATTAACTCAATATTTTAAAGATATTGGAGAGGCTTCCTATAGAGTTAATCAAGTAATGGACTGGATTTACAAAAAAATGGTTTGGGAATTTTATAAAATGACGAATTTACCTATTAAATTAAGAGAAAAACTAGAAGAAGACTTTTATATTTATATCCCTAAGGTTTTAAATAAAATAGAAGAATATAATACAATAAAAGTTTTATTTCAGTTGGAAGACAAGGAAATCATTGAAGCAGTCTTAATATCTCATAAAAATAGAAGAACCTTATGTGTATCTACTCAAGTAGGATGTTCCTTTAGATGCAATTTTTGTGCTACAGGCCTTATGGGATTTAAAAGAAATCTTTCGTCAGGAGAAATTTTAGCTCAAATTTTGTGGGCTAAAAATTTTCTCTTTGAAAGGGGAGAGAATTTAAATAATGTTGTTTATATGGGAATGGGAGAACCCTTAGCAAATTATGAGGAGGTAATAAAATCAATTAAAATCTTAAACTCCCCCATTGGGATTGGTATAGGTGCAAAACATATATCCTTATCTACTGTAGGACTTGTTCCCCAGATTTATAAACTCTCTAAGGAAAAAATTCCAATAACCTTAGCAATTTCTCTTCATGCTCCTGATAATGAATTAAGGAATGTTCTAGTTCCAATAAATAAAAAATATCCTTTGGAGGAACTTCTTCCTGCCTGTTGGTATTACTCCGAGAAGATGGGAAGAAGAATTTCCTTCGAATATGTTCTTTTAGAAGAAATTAATGATACCATTGAGATGGCAGAAAAACTGGTAAATTTATTGAAGAATAAGCCCGCTCATGTAAATCTTATCCCATGGAATAAGGTTTCTGAATTTCCGTGGAAGAGACCCTCTATACTTAGAATAAAAAAATTTGAGAAGTTTCTTAAAGATAAGGGAATAAATGTTACTTTGAGAATCTCCTATGGAGAAAAAATAAAGGCAGGCTGTGGGCAACTAAGGGGAGAATTTATAGGGAGGAAAAAGATATGAAGAAAATTAAATATTTTCTTATCTTTTTAACTGCCTTTAACATTCTACTACTAATTATAAATTTATATACTCTTTTTGCATTCATAAATCCTTCATCACAAGAAAGTATTCCTGTTCCTGACGTTAGAGATAAAGATATTGTATATGCTACGAAAGTCCTAATAGAAAAAGGCTTTAAACCAAGAATTCAAGGAATTCTTATGGACAGAAAAAAGGGAAATTTTATTGTTTTAGATCAAAATCCTTTATCTAGGGCTCCTGAGGGAAGTATAGTAGATTTATGGATAAATCAGCCTGTGAAAATGGTTCTTATTCCTAATTTAAGATATGAAAGTGCTGAGTCAGCAAGAAATAAATTAGAGAGATTAGGGCTCATAGTAGAGGTAATACCATCGGAGGAAGGATATGTGGTAAGACAAATACCTGAAGGTAATTTCTTTATAGAAAAAGGAGGAAATGTCCTACTGTGGACAGAAAATTATAAAACTTATTTTCAGGAAGAAAGAACAGAAAGTATAAATACTTTAAGGGGAGATGACGATTATGATTAAAGTTTATCCCTCTTTATTGGCAGTGGATATTTTACACATTGGTGATTCTATTAAAAAGATAGAAGATCTTGCTGATGCCTGGCACATAGATATAATGGATGGTCATTTTGTTCCAAATCTTTCCTTTGGACCCAGCCTAATTAAAGCATTAAAAAAATTTTCTGATAAACCTATTGATGTACATCTTATGGTAGAAAATCCAGAAATTTTTGTAGACTCTTTTATATCTGCTGGTTCAGACCACTTAGGATTTCATATTGAAGCAACGTATCACCCCCAAAGACTTATCAAATATATAAAATCTCATGGAGTAAAGCCTTACTTAGTATTAAATCCTGCAACTTCATTATCTACTTTAGACTATTTATTAGAGGAAATAGATACTATTTTAATTATGACAGTAAATCCAGGATTTGGAGGACAAGAATTTCTTCCCTTTACTTTAAAAAAGATTCAAGATTTAAGAGAAAGAGCTTTAAAAGAAAATTTAAACTTGAATATAATGGTAGATGGTGGTATAGATTTAAAAACCGCACCTATGGTGGTAGAAAAGGGTGCAAATATCTTGATAAGTGGAGTAGGTATTTTTGAAAATAGTAATCCAAGATCAGTTATATTAGCTTATAAATCTCTAAGTCTAAAGGAGGTATAAGAAATGGGATTAATCTATCAAATTTGGTTTATGCCTCTTCTTCTCTTATTTTTAATATTTTGGGGAAGAAGATTGGCAAAGAAAGAAGATGAAGTTTATAAAGAAGATGCAAGAAAATATGTAAACATAGAGGGTAGGGTAGAGGAAAGTAGAGAAGTAGTTCCTCCTTGGAGAAGAAAAGAGGAAGTTAAAAAAGAAGAAAAAAAGGGTCTTCCAATAGGTTTTTGGATTTTAAATATACTAGTTATAACCTATATTGTTTTTGTTTGGTTTTTAACAACAAAAGAAGGATTTAGCAATAAGATATATGAAATAATCACAGGATTTGCCTTTGCCTTTTACTTTTTTAATTTTAATATTCCAAGTTTATTAGGAAATATATGGACCTTTAGAGAGTACCCAGGAAGTGTAAAGGGAGAAATAACTTTAAGTAAACATTTTGTATTAGCATCTCGAAAGATTGAAACAAAGATCTACTTATATACCTTTACTATTCTTTTTCTTGCAACCTTTTCTTTTTTTATTCTAGGGATTCTTCTTTCGTTGATAATAAGAATTTGGCTTATAGATAGGCACTTGTCAAAAACCCCATTACCTGATTGGTAAAAAGAATTTTCCTTCTTTAGTTTTTATCTCTTTAAATTTTAAATTATAAACCTCTTCTAAAATAGAAGAGTTTAAAATGTCTTCTTTTTTACCATAATCAACTATTGCACCGTTTTTGAGAAACAATATATAATCACAAAACAATCCAGCTAAATTTACATCATGAAAGCTTGAAATTATTAATATATTTTTACTCAAATTTTTTATAAAATTTAAAAAATATATTTGATAATAAGGATCAAGATTATTTGTGGGCTCATCTAAAAGCAAAATTTTGGGCTCTTGTACTAATACCCTTGCTAAATGTACCCTTTGCAATTCTCCGCCAGAAAGCTGAAATAACTTTTTACTTTTAAAATTAATAGTCTCTGTAACAATTAAAATTTCGTTAATCTTTTCCCAATCTCTTTTACTTAGATTTTTCCAGTAGGGATGGTGGGGATATCTTCCCAGGGATACATATTCTTCAACATTAAAAGAAAGGTTGAAACTTACTTTTTGAGATAAAAATGCTATATTTTTAGCAAGATCTTCCTGTCTATATCTTTTTATTTCTTTTCCATTTATATAAATTTCTCCCTCCCAAGGTTCAATATACCGAACTAAAAGTCGTAGAAGAGTTGTTTTTCCAGCCCCATTTGGTCCTAAAATTCCTACAAGTCCTGTGTTAGGAGATTCCCAATTTATATTATTAATCACTATTTTAGAATTATAACCCGCTTTAATCTTTTCTAATTTAATCATTTTTCCTTTCTTAATAAAAAAATGAAAAAGGGTACGCCTAAAAAAGAGGTTATTATTCCAATGGGAATTTCTGTCGGAGAAAGAAGGATTCTTGCCAATATATCTGAAAAAAGAAGGAGTATTCCTCCAAATAAGAAACTTGAAGGAATGAGCCATTGAAAATCTGAGGTCTTCCATAGTCGCATTATATGAGGGGCAATTAAGCCTACAAATCCAATAATTCCAGAGACAGAAACAGAAGGTGCAATAAGAAGAGAAATTAAAATCAAGAAGTACTTCTGATATTTTCTTATAGAAAGACCCAAACTATAAGCTTCTTCCTCAGTAAGACTCAGTAGGTTAAATTTTTTTCTCCAAAGAAATGCCCATGGGATTGAAATGAGAGAATATATAAATAAAATTTTTAGATGTTGCCAACCTTTACCATTGAACCCTCCCAAAATCCAAAAATATACTCCTTGAAAAATCTTTTGATTTTTAAACAAAAGGAAGGAGATAAGAGAAGAAAGAAAAGCATTTAGAGAAACGCCTAATAAAATTAAGCTGGAATTATATAGGGATTTTCTACTCCATAGAATTAAAATAAAAAGGACAATAAGAGCTCCAAGAAGGGAAACCCAGGGTGTAATAAGAGGATCGATCTCCCAAGTTCCTCCTGAGAAAATAAAGTAAATCGTAGCACCAAAAGCAGACCCTGCAGATATACCTATTATATGGGGTTCTGCCAAGGGATTATGAAAATAACTTTGCAAAATACTTCCTGCAACTGCAAGATTTCCACCTACTAAAAAAGCAAGAAGAGTTCTTGGTAGTCTCAAATTCCAAAAAATATTTTCCTTAACAAATTCCCCCTCTCCTAAGATTATATTTTTTATATCCTTAAAATCTAAAAATATTTCACCAATCGATAAAGATAGAATAAGGAAGAAAATTAAAAAGAAAAAAAGTAATGTTAATTCTTTATATCTCATTATTTATTTTCATATAAAATCCTATATAAAGCTTCTAATCCATCAATCAGTCTTGGACCAGGTCTAAAAACAAGATCATCATTAATATAAAATACTTTTTTATTTTTCACTGCTGAGATATTAGAGAATTCAGGCTTTTTTATTATGGATTCTATTGAAATTCCTGACATCTCACTAATAATTATAATATCAGGATTTTTTTGAAGAATATATTCAAAACTCAATATAGGATATTCTGGATCTTCTTTCTCAACTATATTTTCAGTCTTAAGTTTTTTTAGCAAATCTCCAACAAAGGTTGAGGGAGAACAGGATATAAAAGGATCATTCCAAAGGAGGAATAAAACTTTTAATTTATTTTTAACAGATATTAACTTCCTTTCTATTGTTTTCAACCTTCTTAACATATTTGAATAAATATATTGAGCTTCCTTTTCTCTTCCTGTTATTTTTCCAAGAAGTAAAATATTATTTAACACATCTTCAAAATTTTTAGGATCTAACACTACAAAATTTGTATTAGGAAGGGATGAAATCAATTGATTAAATATCTCCTTTGGAAAGCTTTTATAAAGAACTACTAAATCAGGATTTAAGCTTATTATTTTCTCCAAATTAGGATTACTAAATCCCCCTATCTTTTCCTTTCTCTGTGCTTCCTTTGGATAATCGCAAAAATCAGTAACTCCTACAATTCTATTATTGAGCTTTAATGCAAAAAGAATCTCAGTAGAAGATGGAGCTAAAGAAATAATCCTTTGAGGTTCCTTTTGTATAGTTATGATTCTTCTAAGATCATCTTGAACTGTTAAAGGATAAGTTGTTTTAGAAAAACTAAAAGAGAAAATAAAAACCAAAAAGACGATAAAATACTTTAAAAATCTTCTCATAGTTCTAACCTCCTAAAAAAAATAAACTCTACCTTCAAGGAAAGAAGGCAGAGTTTTTTCCTCCAACTCCCTTTCCTCGAAGGTGTTGGATTTCTTGGAATAGGGCAGGTCTCCTGACTTCTGGATCATCGCCTTCCTCGCCTTCCCAGGATTTTTCAACCCCAGTGGCATTCTGAGGAAGACTCCCCAGTTACAGTGGCGGGACCGTGGCGGATTTTCACCGCCTTCCCTTTTAATCCCCAAAGGGAACCCTATTCCTTATAAAAATCCAAATGATATTATAGCATAATTTTTGGTTAAATTTTAACTTAACATAATAAACATTATCGGAAGTTAATAAAGAAAAATGGCATAATGCCTTATATCTTTGTATTATCATGATATTTTCAGAACTTTTGCTCCTCTTATTTTTCCCTCTTTAAGATCTCTTAGAGCTTTATTAGCTTCTTCTAATTTATATATTTCGATAACTGGTTTTAAAGTAATTTTTTCTGTTATACTTAAAAACTCTTCTACGTCTTTTCTTGTCACATTAGCTACACTTTTTATTTCTTTCTCTAACCATAAGTCCCTTTCATAATTCAAATTAGTAAGAAAGGCTTTATCATGCTCTTCCTTTCTTATAGCATTAATAACTAATCTTCCCCCTTTTTCTAAATTTTTAAGTATAGACACTATAGTTTTCCAAACAGGAGTAGTATCTATAATAACATTTAGTTTTTCAGGGGGTAGATCCTCAAAATCTCCTGTCCAATGAGCTCCGAGCTCTTCTGCTAATTCTCTTTCCTTTTCACTTCTTGCAAATACAAATATTTTAGAGTCAGGATAAAGATATCTAACCATTTTTAAAACCAAGTGTCCCGAGGCACCAAATCCAGAAAGTCCCACATTATCTCCATTTTTTATATTAGCAAGCTTAATAGACCTATATCCAATAGATCCTGCACATAGAAATGGACTTGCTTCTTCATCAGAATAATGAGTAGGAATTTTATAAGCAAAATCTTCTAAGATAGTGATATACTCTGCATATCCTCCGTTAACGTCTTTTCCCGTAGCCTTAAAGTTATCACATAAATTTTCAAACCCAGATCTACAGAATTTACATATTCCACAAGCATAGTTTATCCATGCAATACCAACTCTATCTCCAATTTGAAATTCGTTAGCTCCTCTTCCTCTTTCTACAACTCTACCTACTATTTGGTGGCCTAAAATTAAAGGTAACTTTGTAGGAGGAAGCCTTCCCTCTATAATATCTAAATCTGTCCTACAGACAGCACAAGTAGAAACTTTTACTAAAATCTCCCTTTCCTTTGGTATAGGTATGGGAATTTCTTCAAGAACAAGAGGATCTTCCCATATTGATAAATTTTTAACCTCTTTAAGAAGCATAACTTTCATCTTTTTCATCTTAAAATTTAATCTCATTCTCCCAATCCACTAAAAATCCACAAATATCCTTATATTTTTCCTTCTTATATGCTATAGAGTGTTCCACTTTATTTTGTTCTAAAAAATCCAATATAAGGCCTGCATGAGCATTAAAATTTCTTGTAATATCTGAATGACCACCTTTTCCCTTAAGATCTCTATTTTCTCCCCTTTGAAAGGATTGTTGAAATTCCTTTAATTCCTTAGAAACAATTATATCCGTTCCATATTCTTTAAAGACTTCTTCAATTATCTCCTCATTGAATCTTTGAAGAGTCTCTATTTTTACCCATTTTAGGTTGTTTTCTATTTTGATCTCATCTTTGTAATTAGAATATATTTCCCAAAAAGATTTTAAAAAGTAAATATAGATCCATAAATTGCCTAAAGGATAATTTAAAGAATATTTTCGCTCTATAGTATTTCCCTTATATTCTGTAAGCAGAGAATTTAGGTTTTGTAGCCTTGTTATACTTAATTTTTCTTCTGCCTTTTTCAAAAGTTCTTCAATTTTATCCCAAGGTAATATAGTTAAAAAAGCTAAAATAAATCCCCTCTTCATAGTATAGATGCATGTATTTACTAACTTAAGAATTTCTTTTATAAAATTAAATTCGGAATAAAGTTCTTTTTCTGTTTCTTTAAAGTTAAAAGGAAGTTTATTATAATTTTTAAAATAATCAAAAAATAAAGGAGAGTCTATTTTTTCCAATCTTATTTCACTTATTATTCCTCCCTCTTCTAAGGGTGTGAGATATACATACTTAAATTCTGGGATATCTTCTTTATGCAAGAGATTTTGAGCTTTTAAAGAGACAATGAATCTTCTGTAAGCTTCTATAGCACTCAAAACTAAAAAATTTAGCCCTCTTGAGACATCTAATATGATCTCTTTATATTCTTCTTTATACGTTTCTTTTAGAGAAAGAAAGATAAAATCAGAGATTATTTTGGGATCAGTAATAAATCTTTTTCCTTCATAACCTCCTGTTATTAAAATTTCATAAGATCTAATGTTTTCTTCTTCTATCCCAAGGTACATTAATCTTTTTTTTAATTCAATCTCTAAGATTCGATCCAAAGATTCAGGTCTAAGAAGCAAAATTTGGGGAGTAATGGAGTTTTTTAAAAAATATGAAGATAAAGCCTCAATAGTAGAATGTCCTATGTATTCAGAATTATCTATAATGTACTTAAACTCTTTACTATCTTTGGGAATAAAACCAATAACTAACTTAGACATTTCTTACCAATCCACACCACCCTATAGGATAATATTTCACTCCTATTTTTACTGCCCAACGAGTTTGAGGATAAATTTTAGGATCTTTTACTTTGAGTTTTTGGGGAATAGGAATCTTATTCTCAGGAATAAAATAGCCTAAAGAGTTAAAATAATATGTCTTTCCAAATCCTATAGGAAGAAAGATTATATCTCTCTCTGCTGATCTATTTTTTATTTCATTATAGTGATTAATAAAATCCTCAAATATTTCTTTTGCATCCTTATTATTTGAGAATTTTTGTCTTAATCTTTCCAATATTTTTATCTCTTTATCTATAAGTTTTTGAGAATATTTTTTAAGATAGTTCCATATTTTTTCTTCTGGATTTTCTGCAAAAAAACTTTTCCAAAAATCTGGGCCAGAATAATTTTCATCTTTTCTTACAATTATTTCTATAGATATTTTTTTCTTATTAGGTATTGCAATAATAAGTTGTGAGAGTTTTCTGTGTGGAATTCTCTGGATTTCATAAACTTCTAACTCTTCAAAATCTATAGTGGTACTATCCCTTATAATTACATACTTCATTATATCTGTGTCTACTTTCTTAGCATCTTTTCTTAGAATATCTTCTCCTATATAAACTTTATCTTTTGGGTATATTTCTGGATCTATTTCTAATCCTTTAGTATTAAAGTGGTAGAAAAGTAATGCACTTCTTATTGTTCCCTTTAAAGTACTTCCAGGAATATAGGCCTTTCCAAAAGAAGTTATAGGTAAGTAGACATTTCTTCTTCTATTAAGGTCTATATTTCCATTTATCTTTAAAGAGTATTTATAGACTTCATTGATACGTATATTATTTTGGACTAAAAACTCCCTTATATTTCCACCCCTGATAATTATATTAGAAAGTTCCTTAAAAGCTTTAGGACCAGCTTTAGATTTTAGTAAATCCATTAACTTACTTTTATCTACAATATGTAAAGTTCCATTCTCTATTACACATTCTACAGCTGTAGAAATCTCCTCACCACTTCTTATTAAAGTAGGGGTTATTGTAGTAATAGTTAATTTCATTTATATCCCCCTTTTCCCTTTAAAGGAATTTATAGCCTAAATTTTTGCCATATGAAATTACTCTTAGGCTTTCTATAGGTGAAACATCAATATTTTCTCCTATATACGGAGATTTAACTAAGGCACCTTCTTTTACTTTGTAATGGGTTTTTTTCTTAAAACCCATAGGTTGATTATAAAAAATGAAACCATCTCTTTTTATAATTTGATAGTAGATAAGATTATTTACTTCTTCTTTTTTAGGAGTGGTTAGAGATAATGTAATCTCAAAATTTCCTTCGTTGGGAATTTCTATATTGTCTTTCTCATAATAATCGAATATTCCTTTTCCTGTGCTTCTTTCCCCTCCTAATCCTTCTTCAATAAATAGATTTAGTGTAGGTATAAAAATTTTTTCTAATTCAGGAGCTTCTTCTTTGAGGAAATATAAAAAAGGCTTTATTTCAATATTATTAGAGGTTTTTGTTTGCCATAAAAGTATATTTTCTTGGAAGAATAGACTTTGAGAATTGTTATTTTCACGATCTATGCTTACTTTAGGCTCTAATATAGTATCTACAAATTCAATCTCTTCATTTATTTCACTAAATTCTTCCTTTGATACTAAAAATTTATTGTTGAGAAATTTAAAATCTTCTAAATTTTCTAAATTTATTAAGAGACTCTCTTTATCAAAGAACTCTAAAATTTTAGTAAGACCTCTTAAGGATATCCATTGAACTTTTTTGTACTTTTTATGTTGATCGTGTTTCTCGGGAGGCAATTTGAGAAAAATATCTGGCATGGGTAGGAAGAGTATATCAAAATTAGTAAGTCTTAGACCTATAAAAATAGAGGAGATGATAAGTTTTTTCTCAAAAAGATTAAACTCTTCCTCTCCAAAAAGTTTTATGAGTGAATTACTTAGAGCAGAAAATAGAGTATCAGAGTGGATTAGAGTAGAGGTTCTATCCATTCTACGAAGACCTATATGTAATAAGATAGGATCTTCTTTGAATAATTTGAAAACCTCAACTTTCATTTTATATTCACCTTTAAATTTTCTTCGATTTTTTTGATTAAACTCTTAATTTCTATATCCTCTAAAATTTTAGTTGTTTCTATTTTCTCCTTTTTATTGTCTTCTGAATACTTCTTAGAGTTTTTTACATAAAAAGATAAATTCTCAAATTTTATATGACCATATCCTCGAGTACCACTACCACCTAAATAATCATCTTCAAGCATTCTCATTCCCTCTATTAAGGTTGTCACTAATTCTTCAATATTGTCATTCTCATAAAATGCTATACTAGTTGAAAATTTAAATTTGGCCCCTGCGGGAACTCTTTCCATAGTTCGAGGATGCTTTGCAGTTCCAGTTATTCGATCAATAATATTTTCTGTTTTTTCCTCGGTATACTCGATATTTTCTTCAAAATATTTGCTAAAATTATTATTAAAGTCTTCTTTATCTAAAAAGGAATCTCTAATAATCAATCTTGAGATAGTCTTATTATCAGTAGAATGAGAGCCAAAAAGAAGACATATATAACATTTACCGCATCTACAAGGTTCTCCTTTTTTTTCCTCTTCGTTCTTAGTACCGTGTTTCCTTTCTAATAAACATCTTATTTTTCCCTTCAAGGATGATCCTGGAATATATGGAATTCCTTCTATTGTTTTAATAACAGGATTATCTAATCCTCCTATCTCAGCTGTTTCTTTAGATCCTCCGATATGTAATCCTGTCAATAATTTGATTTCGCCCTCTATGAATAATTTTCCTATAAATATATTCATTTATCTCCCCTCCTCTTAGTTCCCTCATAGAATTTTTGATAGGCTACTAAGGCCTCAGCAAACTTTTTTATATTTTTTACATGTTTTTCTTCATTTTTCACTTCTTCTATAGAATCTTTAAGTACCACATATAGCTTACCTAAAGCATTCTTTTTTCCAATGTTTTCTTCTTTTCCAACCATATAGGCTATGTAGGGAATTGTAAAGAGTAAATCAGAAGCATCTTTAGATTTTTTAATTAGATCATACACCTTTCTTAAACTAGAAGAAGTTATATCTTTTGCTATCCTACTGACAAATTCTTGTATTTTGTAGTTAAAGTCTTTAAATTCTTCTATGTTCAGTTCTTGGAAACCTAAAGCTCTATTTACAAAATTTTCTCCTAATATCCTTTTGGCCTCAATTCGCCAAGTTTCTTCTTGGGAACCCTGATTTTGAGAAGGAAAATTTTTCTCTCTCATTTTCTATCTTCCCCCTTCCAATTTTCTGGTTTTCATTTTAGCAATCTTAGTGGCTACAAGAATAAATCTAGGATTTCTAATCTTCTCACCCTCTCTCAATAGATTAATCATAATTATATCGGCTAATTTTTCTGCAATTTCCCTTTGATCTCTTAAGTAGTACATAAATCTCCATACAGCAGGAGGGCTAATTTTTCTTTTTAAGCTTTGCTCTAAGAGAGGATTAAATCCCTTAATTGATCTTTCTATTTTTGAAATTATTGCGCGAGATACTGGTTTCTCTTTGTTAGTTCTTAATATCTTCTTTGTTATTTCCTCTGCAAGGTTTAAAGCCTCTTCATATTCCCTATAACTTAAGATTTCTCCTTCTATACATATTTTGTTCTTTTTGGGTCTATCTTCCTTAGGGTATATAAAATTTTTTGCTTTTTCTAAGGCCTCTTCTAAAATGCGAGCTCCTCTAATTAAAGGAAAATTCTCAGGAAAATAATATATTCCTGCAGACATGGTAAAAATCCTCTGAGAGCCTGTATATTCGTAATATTTTTCTTTTATTTTTTGGGCTAAATCGTTAATCTCATCATAGGCACCAATTACAAAAAGATCATCTCCCCCTATGAATACGGGGTAAATACTACCCTTACTTTTTTCCTTTATTAATTTAAGTACTTCTTCTCCAAAGAAAAGTTCAATTCTTCTACTTAATATTCCATATCTTGTTAAAGCTAAGCCCTTTCTTTCTTTTTCTATATTTGCTAATTTTCTAAAAATATTTCCCATATTGTCTGCATCCATTTTCAAATAGGCAAGTTTTTTATCTCCGTATCCCTCTGGAGAAATGTTCTTTTTGACAATTTCTTCAAAATTACCCTCGATAATATTAAAACTTCCAAGCAAGAATCCATCAGGTATAAAATTATCTTTTAATGAAATATTTTCTAATTGGTATATTTTATTATATTGGTCTTGAGCAGAGATATTATCTACAAAATTAATAGCATATCCTAATTTTTCTAAGAATTCACTCCAGGTTTCTGGGATTTCTAAGGAGGTGTTTTTCTTTCTCTCCACTAAGAAGGAAGAAGTTTTTAATTTATCTGTTAATTCTACAAAGGAACGACAAGTTTTACACCATCTATCTTGTTGACTTGCGTCTTCTACTTTTTTCTTTCCACAAATTGTACAAGATTCCCCTTCTCCTATATTTTCTTTGCAAGGTATAAATATTAACTCATATATATTACTTAATACTTTATATTTCTGCTTTTTTCCTCTATTAAGTTTTTCTATGACTTCTTCTCTTTTGTCGATAAAATTAAATAGATCATTTATAGATAAAAAACTCCACTCTATTCCTAGATATAATTCCTCTCCTATGAATTTCCATATATTTTCTGCGATATATTCTCTTATCTTCTTCAATTTTTCCTCGGGTATATACGAAAGTAAAAGCTCAAAGTTTCCTCCTCCTAAATAAATAGTATTTACTCTTGTAAATCCAGTAGTATCAAGTATATATTTTGCAGAATATCGTGATAGAAGATCTAAGAATACTGATTTACCTTTGAGCATTCTTCCAGCCTTTTCTGAAGAGACATTGAATAGAAAATTCTGTATTCCAGAGAGATCTCCAAGTATAAGAGTAAAAAGCTTTTTGTTGAAGATTTCTTCTTGAATTTCTCTCTGATCTTCTCTTTTTCTCAAAATATCTTTAATTTTATTAAGGTCATTTTTAAGCAACAATTGATTCTCATAACTTCTATATAAGGCATGAGCTAAGGCTGCTGTGATTCGTGAATGATCATATATGGATATATCTGGCTCATATCCTATTGTTTGTGCAGGAACTTGAGAAAAATAAAATTCGAATAAAGTTAGTAATTGATCTATATTATTAATTTTAGGGAATAATCTTAAGAAAGATTCTATTAATTTAGAGTAATCATTTTCATCTATTTTAATATTTTCCGGTGTGGGAAAGATATTTTCTAAAGTATATAAGGGATAATTAAGTTCTTTTGCCTCTTCATCTATTCTCTTAAAGGGAGCTTTTAGGGGAATATTGAGATAATAGCCTGTTTGCTCTCGAGATTCTTCTCTTTCAGAAGAGGCTAACCAATCCGCAATTTGTATTATATCTCCATACTCATCTTTAGGTTCGTGGTGATAGAGAGTTAGATCTATTACTTCTTCTGTTAAATTTTCTTTTAAAAAATTGGATAACTTAGATTTTTCTTTAGTCAAAACTTCTAGGAAATGGGCAGAAAACTTGGGATGAGCATACTCAACTTTATTAAACTTTTCAGGAAGATCTCTAGAACTGTATTTTTTTGTTCTTTCTAGGACTTTTCCTAAATCATGTAAAAGGGCAGAGATTAAAATTTTAATATCATCCAATTTTTACCCCTCCTTATCAAGATAAATATCTAATATATCCCCAGGTTTAAGCTCTGGTATGTGAGATTCTATGATAACTGCTCCTAATCGTGGATCATAAATTGCTAAGAATGGAGTTGAATGGTAAAAATGAATAAGGAAACCATATAACCATATTGGACCTCTACCATTTAGTACTACTCCCTTCCTTGTATTTATCTTAGGTGGGTAAATTCTTTTTAGTATAGAAGGAGTTAGATTTTCGTTAATGTAGAAGGATAATATAATATATTTTTCTTTTTCTTCTATTTCAAAAGAAATGACATCTTTCATATTTTAAAACTAACACTTTTTTTTAAATTTTTCAAGACAGAATAAATCACTATCATGTCAAAATCTAACAAGGGGGGAGTTAAAACTATCCCCTCTACTTTAAATAATTTTCACCAGTAAATTTTTACAAAGGCAGTCTTTCCTTTTGCTATCATATAGTCCTTTAATACATTAGAAAAAGAGATTACTAGTTTTTGTTTATTTTTTAATGTAGTTTTTTCTACGAAAGGATAAGGTATGTTGTTTATATATACTCCCTGAAATTCTACAGTAACATCCTTCCTAATATCATTAATTAGGATTACGCTAATAGCTATTTCTTTGGGATCAATGGTGTAATAAAATTCCTTTAATATTGTCTTATTCAAATTATCAAAACTTTCCTTATCAAAGCTCATAATAAGCTTGCCCTCTTTATCTGTAGAAAATCCTATCATACTATCAAGAGATTCTTCCAAAGAAAAAGGTATCTCAATATCTGCTACGTAGAAACTACTGTAATTTATCTCTTCGTATCGTGCATTAGAAACTTCTCTAAAATATTCCCTTAATATACTAGTAATTCTAGCCCTATATTCTTGGAAACTTTCTTTAGAAGTTATTTCTAATTTTAACGTGGAAGGAATTGTAAAATTAGCATTGTAATTCTTAATAGAATCATATATATCACTTAAATATATCTCTGAAGTTATTTCGAGAGCACATCCTGAAAGGAAGAATATGATCAGAAAAGTTGAGAAAATCAATAATTTTTTCTCATTTTAGTACCTCCATTGTTTTTTAAATACATTATAAGAGAGACAAAAGGTCAATAATAGACCTTTAAAATTTTTATAGCCTTAAAAATATTCTTAATCTTTCTCTTTCAAAAAATTATTTGTCTTCTTAAAAGTTTATTAATATGACTTCAATCCTTTATAGGCACCCTACAAACGTATTTAGCTTAACATACATGGATATCACCTCCCGCCAAAGAATTTTTTATAAAACTTGATTATCTTTTTTTGCTGCTTTACTTCATCTTGGCTGTCTTCCTTTTTGTGTTCCTGGTTAGTCGAGTTATTGCTATTTCGCTTCCTCCTGCTTCCTGGGTATATATCTTGTGGCCTGAGATACTTTTTAGCGGAAAAGATAAGGTAGATACGTATACACATAATATCTAGCCTCCTTTTAGTTTTAATCCCTTATAGGTACACTACAAACAGGCACAACCCCTATGCCAACCATTTACTTCACCAAGTTTCAATCCCTTATAGGTACGCTACAAACTGTTTACTTCTTTTACCCTATAGTTATGTTCTGAGAAGTTTCAATCCCTTATAGGTACGCTACAAACTCAAGGTGTGCAAGTATCTGCAGACGCCTATAGAACGTTTCAATCCCTTATAGGTACGCTACAAACACTAATTTTTGCAACACCTGCACTAAAATTCCTCTCCTGGTTTCAATCCCTTATAGGTACGCTACAAACATTATTCCTATTCTTTCATCTAACTTTTTTACAACAGTTTCAATCCCTTATAGGTACGCTACAAACTCCGGACGGGTTCCGGGTGCGGAGTGGCGCAAGCCAGTTTCAATCCCTTATAGGTACGCTACAAACAAAAATTTCGATGATGTAATTGAATTTTTAAATGAGCGTTTCAATCCCTTATAGGTACGCTACAAACAGGGTACAAATTGTCGTGCCTTTCGTGCAGGACGCATCGTTTCAATCCCTTATAGGTACGCTACAAACTTTAAAATCCCAACCGCCCATGGGATATACATCCCAGTTTCAATCCCTTATAG
>CALHLF010000072.1 GCA_938034905.1 uncultured bacterium
TTCATCATTGCTTATTCTCGACAAAATAGTTGGATTATTAATTTTATATCCATTTAAAAGAAGAACAGGAAGCACTGCTCCATCTCTAACAGGATTTAAAAATTTATTGGAATGCCAGGATGTAGCAAGAGGACCCGTCTCAGCCTCTCCATCTCCTATTACTGTTACAGCTATAAGATCTTTGTTATCAAATACAGCCCCATAGGCATGGGAAAGAGCATAGCCTAATTCTCCGCCCTCCTGAATAGATCCAGGAAGTTCTGGAGTACAGTGGCTTCCAAGTCCTCCTGGAAAGGAAAAGGCCTTAAAAAGATTCTTCATCCCTTCCTCATCTTGACTAAATTGAGAGTAGAGTTCACTTATTGTACCCTCTAAATATGCTGGAGCAACTACCCCAGGGGCACCATGTCCTGGTCCTGCTATAAATATACAGTCTAAATCATATTTGTTTATTACTCTATTTCCATGCACATATACAAAGGAAAGTCCAGGGCTTGCTCCCCAATGTCCAAGAAGCCTTTCTTTAATATGTTCTGGTTTGAGAGATTCCTTTAAAAGAGGATTGTCCCATAAATAGATCATACCTGCTGAAAGATAACAACATGCTCTCCAATACTCATTTAATTTATCAATCATTCAATCACCCCTTTTTAAAATTTTTAGTCAGCACCACCGCCACCACCATCCGAGGAGGAGGAAGCAGTGGAAAAATATATACTGCTTGAAAAGGCACTACTGAAAGAATCTAAGGAAGATCTAAAATTTTGGAGGGAATTTGCAAAATTTGAAAAAGATTCATTATAAACTGGTACATACCAACTCACCTCATTTATAGGTACATTTAACATTTGTATCGTCTTTAATACATTTTTGGCAACTCCCAATGCAGTTCCATAAATAAGATATTTCTCCCACAAAATCAAAGAAGATGGTGGATGTTGAGAGATAAGGGAAAAATCTTTAAGATATCTTCTTAATGCCTTCCACCTTAAAGCAAGAATTTTCCCTTCCTTTGAGTATCTTTGTGCTAGTTTTATAAAAATTAAAGAGATTAATATATTTAAAACCAAGAGATACCAAAAGCCTAAACTAAAAGCAAGAAGCTCTTCTCTTAAAATTTTAAATAAAATAAAAATTGGTATGTATATTATTCCCAATAATATCCATATAAGATTAAGGTCATTAATTTTTGATCTGCCTTTCTCATTAATCCATTTTTTCTTTTTATACACATAATTCCTAAGCTCTGATATGTAAAACTCACTGCCAAACTTTTTAAACTCATCAAGTAAAAGTTTCAAATCTTTTGAAAGATCTTTCTCTACCTCTTTATTATTGATTACTATCTTATACTCCTTTTGTCCTCTTTCTAAAAATCCCTTTTTTAATTCCTCCTGAATCTTTATATATCCTCTTCTTGCAAGTTCTAAGGTCGATGCTACTATGGATTTGTTAGATAACTCTCGGGACTGGTTAATAAGCATCTCAACCCAAGCAGGAGAAATATCTTCTGGGGGCTCCTGTTCATATTTTCTATAATACTCTACCTTTGGTTCCCTTCCAAATTTAAGATAGATCCCAAAAGGAAGTAAAATCCCTAATAATATAAATGCTAAATACAAAAAAAGAAAAATTCTCTCAAGATTATTTACAAGCTTTGCCTTCTGTTCTTCCTCTCTTCTCCATCTCTCCTCTTCAGCTAATATTAAATCTCTCCCCTTTTTAGATACAAGCTCTACTTTAAAAGGATTAAACTGAGTTAAATAACTCCTTGGAAAAACTACTCTTACTTCTACCCATTGATGAGAGGGTATTCTTCCAGCATAGGCAATAATAGCTTTATAATCCTTCCTTATTCCAATCTTCCCCTCTATTTTGGGATGAAGCCAGTAATTTACATCTCCTATTGACTTTATTTCCGAAGGTAAGTTTACCTCAACCCAAAGAGCAGGAAGGCTCAAATCCCAATCTTCACCCCAAACTTTCCAGTAAAACTCAGCCACATCTTCATATACCTTAAGGACACCTTCTAATTTGTAGATTATAATAAAGGTCTTTTGTTCATCAGTTGCTCTATAAAACCATGTAATTTTGTACTGTTTTTGGTCATAAGTAGCATCAAAAGTATTAGAAATTCTCTCTGAGGTCTCAGGATGATAGGTATAGTAGATTAATCTACCATTAATAATTTCTCCTACCGATATATCTCTAATCTTATACTTGCCTTTGGGAATAGTTATCCAAGCTCTGGAAAAAGAGCCAGAAAAGATATAAGTTATATTACTTATTACTTCGATTTCTCCTGAAGGCAGAATATTATATAATATTCTAACATCTTTTAGGAAGTATTCCTTTCCATAGGTCAAACCTAAGAGAAAAAGTATTATAAGGAGAAATTTTAAAAATTTTTTCATAACTTCTTCCTTAAATCTTCTACATTTCAAATTATAACACTAATTGTTAAAACAAATTTAATAAGAAAGGCCATAACCATAGGGAAAAGTAAATCTATTTTTATCCTCAGTATACCAGGTAAAGGATAACTTTCCTTTAGGTTTAAAATCTCCAAAGAGTATATCAGTAATTCCTTCCCCCTCTGTTCCAGGAAGCCATGCACAGAGAATTCCAGAGGTCTTATCAAGATATTCTTCTATCTCCACAGGCCTTCCCACTAAAAGGATCAATATAATAGGCTTTTTCTCTTTAAAAACCCTTTGGAGAATTAAATCATCAGAATACTCTATTTCAGGTTTAAAAGTATCTCCCATAAATTCTGCATAAGGCCTCTCTCCTACTACTGCTATAATTACCTCAGCATCCTTAGGTATGTTATCTCCATAGGGAGAAAAGGTAACTTTAGTATTTTTACTTACACTCTTTTTAATAGCCTCTAAGATAGTAGTTCCCAAAGTAATATTACCTTTTTGACCCTGCCAAGAAATAGTCCATCCTCCACATTGAGATCCAATATCATTAGCCTTTGGTCCTACTACACATACATGTTTCAAATTTTTAGAAAGAGGAAGAACTTTATTTTTATTCTGCAAAACTACAATACTTTCCCTTACTGCCCTTCTTGCTACCTCTCTATGATCCTTTGAACCTAATTTTTTAATTAATTCTCTATCAGCGTAGGGGTTCTCAAAAAGACCCAAAAGAAATTTTACTTTTAATATTCTTCTTACCGCATCATCAATACGCGACATAGGCACTTTTCCTCTTAAGACACAAGATTTCAAAGTATTTATAAATCTTACATAGTCATCAGGAACCATTACCATATCTATTCCTGCATTTATACTCATAGCTACTTGACTTTCATAATCTCCTGGAAGTTGTTCTATGGCCTTCCAGTCAGAGACTAAAAATCCATCAAACTTAAGCTCTTTCTTTAATACATCTGTGAGAAGATACTTATTAGCATGCATCTTAACACCATTCCAACTGGAAAAAGAGACCATTATAGATTTTGCACCATTTTTTATAGCGTAAACATAGGGTTTCAAATGTATTTCCCTTAACTCTTTTTCTGAAATTCTAGTATCTCCCTGATCTAAAAGTCTATTTATTCCTGTGCCAAACCTTGTTCCTCCGTCCCCTACAAAATGTTTAGGACAAGCCAGTATACTATATTTGTTTTTTAAGGATTCGCCTTGAAAGCCTCTTATTACAGCAGAACCTAAAAGAGAGACTAAATCAGAATTCTCCGAAAAACTCTCATAAGTTCTTCCCCATCTTATATCCTGCACTACTGCAACACAAGGGGCAAAACTCCAGCGTATTCCCAATGAAGAAGTCTCTATCGCTGTTATTCTTGCACATTCTTCTACTAATTTTTCATTTCTGGTACATCCAAGTCCAATATTGTGAGGAAAAACTACTGCAGAGTAAACCTTTGCATTTCCATGAACCGCATCTATACCATAAAGAATTGGAATTTTTAGTCTTGTTTGAAGAGCATAATACTGGAATCTATCAACATAATCAGCCCAGTTTTTAGGAGTAGGATTTGAAGGCCCTGAATTTCCTCCACTTAATACAGATCCAATAAAATATCTTTTTACATCTTCTGGATCACTTAAATAAGAGCTGTCAACTTGAGTCATCTGCCCTATTTTTTCCTCGAGGGTCATTTGAGAGAGTAATTTCTCTACTTTTTCCTCTATAGATTCTTCAGAGGAAAAGGTAAAGGCTATGCATAAGAGGAGAACTATTAAAAATGATAAAAGTTTTTTAATCATAAAATTCTCCCTTAATAATATTTATTAAATAAATCATATCATAAAAATTAGGTTTCCAAAATAAGAATCGTATTTAATATTAAAGAAAATCAAATTATAAGACCTAAACTTTTAAACTCCACCTTCTATCCCCTATTCACCTTCAATGGCCATAAACCAAAACTCACATCCCTCACTTGAATTTTTGACTTTCCTAAATATTTTCTCATTTAAAACCCTCAAAATCTTTTTTAAGTCTTTATTATTTTTTAAAACTAAAAAGGGAAAGACGAAAGTACAGATTTTTACTAAATACTATGTTATAATAATTATAAAAATTTTTATAAGGAAATAAAAACCATAGGAGGAGAAGAATGAAGGTATTAAAACTTCTGTTTCTTTTGGTTTTTATCTTTATCCTATCAAATACTCTAACCTTTGGTAATTATAATGAACCTGATGCAAGTATCAGCATAAGTCAAGATATTCTTAATAAATTCTTACTAACTATAGGAGAGGTTAAAAGCAGTAGCACTTTTAATATTTCAGGAGTAAAAGGAGAATATAGTTGGATAGTTAAAAATCCCAAGATTATACTAAGTAAAGATAAGGCAAGATTTCAATCAGAAGTATCTATTTCCTTAAAATTCCCTCCTATAAATTATACAACCCCTGCCTATGGAGATGTATCTATAAAATACAACCCTGAGGATAACAAAATATATATAAAAGTAGAAAAAGTAGCCTTTGAAGTAAGTTTCAATATTTTAGGTAAGAAGATTTTTGTAGGAGAGGTAGATATTTCTAAATTTTACCAAATATCTTTTACTTTTCCAGGCCCAAAACCCTTTGAAACTGTATCCGAAGTAAATATGCCCGATGGGAGTAAGAGAAAAATAAAAATAGAAAGTATTCCTAACCTAATTATTGATGAGGGAAAAATTATTGTAGGATCCAATATTAACTTTACTCCTCTTAAGTAATAAATACTACTTCCTAAAAAATGAGAAAGAAAAAGGGCTTCTCTTTATTAGAAATACTAATAGTCATAGGTATAATAGCGATAATTACAACTATTGCCCTACCTATATATTTTAGAGCCTTAGAAGATGCTAAAAGAAATACTCAATGGAATAATATAAATACTTTTATAAAACAGATTGAACTTTTCTCTATAAAAAGCGGAAGATTTCCTACCTATCAAGAATTCCAGAATATAATAAAAAGCAGTCAAATTTTTTCTGAAACTCCTACTTGTCCTTACAATGGAATAAGTTACACTTTTACCTCAAATTTAAGTAATTTTAGAAACCTAATGCAAAACAATAACTTTAACAATGCCCATTTTTTATATTACACAAGCACACAAAAAAATTTCATTATCCTTGGTGCTGGACTCTTCCCGCACCCCAAAATCAAGTTTTATTAAGAACAAGAGAGGAAGCTGTAGAGCAAGGATACACTCCTTGTGGAAATTGTAAACCCTAATAAATCTATCTATTGCAATTTCGTTTTAGAAAAGGAAAATATTGTAATTTGGCATCTCGGATTAATGTTATATAATATGACAATTTCTTAACCTAATTCTAAAAAAGGAGGAATTCAAATTTTATGGATGACCAAAATTCCTATAGAGCTAAGACTTTTTCCATAGAGGAAAGAGTTAGAGATCTTATCTCCCAACTTACTCTGGAAGAAAAGATAAAACTTCTTCCTACCCGCCAGGCAGGAATTGAAAGATTAAAAATATCTGAGTTTTACATAGGAGGTGAGGCAGCTCATGGTGTTGCATGGTTGGGAAAAGCAACAGTATTTCCCCAACCTATTGGACTCTCCTCTTCCTTTGACAGAGATTTAATGAAAAGAATCGGAGAAGTAGTCGCTTTAGAAGCAAGGGCCTACTATTATATGAGAGGAAAAATAGGAGGACTTATGTTATGGGCTCCTACAGTAGACATGGAAAGAGATCCTCGTTGGGGAAGAACCGAAGAAGGTTATGGAGAAGATCCCTTCTTAGCAGGTGAAATGGCCTCAGCTTATATTCAAGGACTTCAGGGAGATGATCCTATATATTTAAAAACAGCTATGACCCCTAAACACTTCTTTGCTAACAACAACGAAAAAGATAGAGATAAATTCTCTGCAAACATTGATCCAAGAAATATGTATGAATATTATTTGGATGTTTTTAGAAGAGTCATAATAAAAGGAAAGGCAACCTGTATTATGACTGCGTATAATGCAGTAAATGGAATACCCTGCATAATCAACCCCATTGTGAGAGAGGTTATAAAAGAAAAATTTGGACTTTCTGGATGTGTAGTTACTGATTCCGCAGATTTTAGACAAACAGTAATTTACCATCATACCTTTGAAAATCACTATGAAACTTTAGCTTATGCTCTGAAAGCTGGCATTGATGCCTTTACTGAAGAACCTGGTTTGGTTATAGAGTCAGCTTGGCAAGCCTTAAAAAAAGGACTTATTACAGAAAAGGATATAGATGAGGCCATAGCAAACTCTCTCAAAGTAAGATTTCGATTAGGTGAATTCGATGAGGAAATTAGTAAAAAATTCTATGTTTCCCCTGGAAAAATTTGTGATAAGGAACATTCAAAACTTGCTTATGAGGCAGCTTTAAAATCTACTGTTCTTTTGAAAAATGAAAATAAATTCCTCCCTATTAAGAAAGAAAATATCAATAAAATAGCAGTTATAGGACCTTTAGCTAATAAAAACTACAATGACTGGTACAGCGGTACTTATCCCTATAAAGTCTCTATATTGCAGGGTATAGTTAACAAACTCTACCCTAAAGAAATTTTCTACCATGACTCCTATGACTTAGTAGCTATAAAATCTGTAAAAAATAACAAGTACTTAAGAGTTATAGAATCAACAACAAGTCCAATA
>CALHLF010000073.1 GCA_938034905.1 uncultured bacterium
AATTCTACTACTATAAATACTCATAAGGATCTCTTGAAAAAGCATTTTAATAGTGTTACTCCAGAAAATCAAATGAAATGGGAAATTATTCATCCTCTACCAGAAAGTTATAACTTTTCTGACGCAGATAAAATTGTTGAATTTGCAATAAAAAATAATATGAAAGTTAGAGGACATACCTTGGTTTGGCATCAACAGGTTCCCTCTTGGGTATTTATTGATGAAAGGGGAAATTTTGTTAATAAAGATGTTCTCTTGAAAAGACTTGAAGAACATATAAAGAAAGTTGTGGGTTATTATAAAGGAAAGGTTTATGCATGGGATGTAGTAAATGAGGCAATTTCTGACAGTCCCTATGAATTTTTGAGGGATGTTTCTTGGTATAAGATTGGCGGAGAGGAATTGATAGAGAAAGCGTTTATATGGGCTCATGAGGTAGATCCCAATGCTTTATTATTTTATAACGATTATAACTTAGAGGAGCCAAGAAAAAGAGATAAGGCTTACGAATTAGTTAAAAGATTAAAGGAAAAGGGAATACCAATTCATGGAATTGGAATACAAGGACATTGGACATTAAGCTGGCCTACTCCGAGTATGTTGGAAGAATCCATTAAAAAATTTTCTTCCTTAGGAATACAAGTACAGGTTACAGAATTTGATATTTCCATCTATTACGATAGAAATGAAAATGCTAACTTTACAACTCCCCCAGATGATCGGATGGAGAGACAAGCTCAATTATATAAAGAAGCTTTTAGAATTTTAAGAAATTATAAAAATATTATTACAGGAGTAACCTTCTGGGGTGTAGCTGATGATACTACTTGGCTTGACTATTGGCCTGTTAGAGGAAGAAAGGATCATCCTTTAACTTTTGATGTAAAGCACAATCCTAAGAAGGCCTTTTGGGAAATTATTAAGTTTTAGACTTTAAGCTTAGGACATAATCGTAAATAAAATTCTCATTATATAAAGAAGAAAGAGGATAGAAATGAAACCTAACCTCTTTACTTTATATCCGTTTACTTTTTACCCTCTATGGACTATTGACTTCTAAAAATCCTTGGGTTAAAATTTGAAGTAAAGACTTTAGTAAAAAATAGAATAAAATTTTAAAGTGAAAATATTTTTTTAAAATTAACTGGAAAGCTTTCCAGTAAAAATGAATAAGGAGGTGAGAAAAGTAAAATCTATTTCTCATAAGAATCTATCAAAAATTTAGGAGGTGGATCCATGAAAAGATATTTTCTTCTATGTATGTTATTAACTATATTTGCAGTATTATTTAATACTGCAATTCCTCAAGTTAAAACCACTATTACCTTTATGACTCCCTTAGGTGGTGCTGATGGTGCTTATATGGATAGAATTATACAGAACTTTAACAAGGAAACTCCTGATGTAGAGGTAGTTCACTTGGTAGTAGTTTCTTCAGTAGAATATAAACAGAAATTATCAACTGGAATAGCTTCAAAATCTGCACCACAAGTTTTATTTATGCGTAAGTTTGACATGCCATTATATCTTGATCATCTTAAAGCCTTCACTTCAGCAGAATTAATGAGATATGGTATTAACATTCGTGATATTTATCCACAACTTTTAGAGGGTTTAGTCAAGGATAATAAATACTATGGAATTCCTCTTGATGTTTGGATTTTCTATATGGCATATAATAAAGCAAACTTTAAAAAAGCAGGTTTAGATCCAGAAAAACCCCCAAAGACAAGAACCGAATTTATAAAGGCAATGGAAGCCCTTAAAAAGATTACACCAAAAGGTTTAACTCCTTACTATGAAACACCTACATGGGCATGGATATTTATTCATCTCCTTTGGCAACATGGCGGAGATTTGTTAACACCTGACTTCAAGAAACCAGCCTTCAAACAAGCAGCAATAGAAACCTTAAAGTTTATGATGGATTTACAAGATAGAGGAATTTTACCCAAAGCTGCAGTAGATCCTGGACCACCTTTCCAATCCGGCCAAACTTCTGTTCTTATAACAGGTATCTGGACTATCAATCCTTGGTTAGAGGCTCTTGGTAAAGACTTTGGCTACGCACCTGTTCCTCAACTTGGCACAAAGAAAGCAGTCTTCGGAGGATCTCACGTAATAGCATTACCTAAGGTAATGGTTGAAGATAAAAGGGTATTTGAGGCTGCAATGAAATGGGTAAAATACCTCTGGGATCATGCTCTTGACTGGTATGCAGCAGGACAAACACCAGCAAGAAAGTCTATTGCAACAAGTGAAGAACTTAAGAAAAAATTACCCCATATTTATGTTGTTGCCCAACAATTACCATATGTAAAAACTTTCCAATTCTTCCCCTATATCTCTGAGATAGTAGATGAAATAGCAGTTAATCTTGAAGATGTTCTAATAACAAGAAAATTAACACCAGAACAGGCTATGGAGAAAGCAGAAAAAGCTGTTCAAAGTATCTTAGATGATTATTGGGCAACATTTAAATAACAAGATTAAGGAGAGATAAGACTATGATAAGATTTTCTTCAAGAAAAATTTGGTGGGAGGTAGGAAATTGGGGGTTCCTCCTCCCCCACCTTTTTTTCTTTATAGCATTTATTGCTATCCCCCTTATTACAAATGTTATAATGAGTATGCATAACTGGAATTTATTAGGACAAAGAATCTTCATAGGTTTTGAAAACTTTATACGTATATGGAATGATGATAGATTCTGGGTAGCTGTTAGAAATACTGTAATTTTTGCAGGCATTAGTGTTCCATTGACAATTATTGTGGGTCTTCTTATTGCTTTAATTTTGAACCAAAAGGTATACGGAAAATTATGGCTATTGGTAGCCTTTGTATCTCCAACTTTTTTTGGTTCTGTTGGAATTCTTACAACTTGGAAGTGGATCTATGCATCTTATCCCTCAGGTCTTGCCAATTATTATCTTAATAAAATAGGTATACTAAAAGAGGCTATTTCTTGGTTTGAGACTCCTACTCGAGCATGGATGTGTATTATTATTACAACCGTCTGGTGGATAGTCGGGTTTAGTGTTCTGCTCTATCTTGGTGCCCTTCAAAGAATTCCTCCAGAACAATACGAGGCTGCAAAGGTTGATGGAGCAAGTTCTTGGAAATGCTTCTGGCACATTACCCTTCCTTGGATGAGAAATGTTCTTTTCTTTGATGTGGTGAGACAAGTACTATTAGCCTTTGGTCTCTTTGATCAGGTTTACTTTTTCACAGGAGGAGGACCTGCGGGTACAACCCGTACCATGGTCTATTATCTGTATCTTGTTGGATTTACTCGACAGGAATTAGGACGAGCTGCTGCAATTTCATGGTACATCTTTGCAATTGTATTAATCTTCGGATTAATACAGCTTGCAATGCTTACAAGAACAATTAAGAGTGCTGAGGAGTGAAATTATGAAAAATAATATTTTATATTTACTAAAGGTTAATAAGCAAATTCAAAGGGTCATACTTTCAGTTATTCTCTGGATTTTGGCAGCTTTTTGGTTTATTCCGATTTTTTGGATGTTGTCAACATCTTTTAAATCAACATATACTGCTGTTGCTGAGAACCCCCCTCGATGGATTCCAAAAGAAGCTACCATAGAGAATTATAATTCAGTTTTTGCTCCTGCAAGTGGAATAAGTGTATCACGAGGAATTATTAATAGTCTTATTGTTGCATCCTTGGGAACAGTATTAGGCTTGATTATTGCAACACCTGCAGCATATGCTCTTTCAAGATTGAGATTTAGGGGTAGAAATGCGATCTTTTGGAGCTATGTAGGAATATTGGCATTTCCAGGAGTATTATTTTTAGTTCCTCAGTTTTTTATAATTCGCACTTTAGGTTTGATGGATACCTTTGCTGCTTTAATTCTTCCTGGACTTGGAAGTACCTTTGGTGTTTTTCTCTTAAGGCAATATATGCTGGGCATACCCCGTGAACTTGAGGATGCTGCTTGGATAGATGGCTGTTCAAGAGTTAGATTTTTATTAACTATTGTGCTTCCTTTCATTAAACCAGCATTACTTACCTTGGCTTTAATGTCCTTTTTAGCTTCGTGGAATAGCTTTTTATGGCCATTATTAGTGATGAATACTCCCGAAAAGTTAACTTTACCTATTGCATTGGTAAGATTTGCAGCAGGATGGGCAGACCCCTTTAGAGGCATAGGTCCCTTAATGGCTGGTGCTTTTATCTCTGTGGCTCCTACATTAGTGATATTTATAATATTCCATAAATATTTAATGCAAGGAATTTCAATTAGTGCTGGAGGGAAATAAGATGAGAATTATTAGATATCTTCTTATATTTATAATTATTATTTTTTCATCTATCAGTTTTAGTTTAACTACAGAGTCAAAACAGACTCTTTCTATTGAAACCTTAGATTTAGGACCTCCTATTCCAAAAACCTTGTTTGGGATATTTTTCGAGGACATAAATCATGCGGTAGATGGAGGACTCTATGCAGAACTTGTCAGGAACAGATCTTTTGAACATATAAATAAACTAGAAGGCTGGAATATCCAAATTAAAAATAATTCAGAAGCAAAAGCATACATAGATAATAAAAATCCTCTTAATAAAAACAATATAAACTACTTAAAATTAGAGTTCAAATCTAACAAAAGCGAGATCATTATTAGGAATAATGGTTACGGAGGAATTTCTCTAAAGAAGGGAGAGAAATATATCCTTTCTTACTATGCTAAGGGAGAACCAGAATTTGAAGGAACTATTAGGTTCACTTTAGAAGATAAAAATGGAAAATTATACTCAAAAGAGTATATATTAACTCAAAAATTTTCAAAAGAATGGAAGAAGATAAATACCGAACTTATTATTGAAGAAGAAGTTCCTGAGGCTCAATTAGTAATAAATGTCAAAGGCATAGGGAATCTCTGTTTAGATATGATTTCTCTTTTCCCTGAAAAAACATGGAATGGAATGAGAATAGATTTAGTAGAAATGTTAAAAGCATTAAAACCTGGTTTTATGAGATTTCCAGGAGGATGTCTCGTTGAGGGAGACAGCCTTAATAATGCCTATAGGTGGAAGGATACTATTGGAAAGATTGAGGAAAGAAGGACAAATAGAAATCTTTGGGGCTATCATCAATCTTATGGAATAGGCTTTTATGAATATCTCTTACTTTGTGAGTTTCTTGGAGCAGAACCTGTTCCAATTTTCAACGCAGGAATGTCTTGTCAAGTTAGAGGTGCAGAATACTGTCCTATGGAGCAATTGAAGGATTGGGTTCAGGATGTTCTTGACTTTATCGAATTTGCAAATGGTTCAGTAAATACCTATTGGGGAGGTATTAGAGCTTCTTTAGGGCATCCAGAACCTTTTAATGTGAAGTACATAGGTATAGGAAATGAAAATTGGGGAGAAGAGTATCATAAACGCTTTCAAATATTTTGGAAGATTATAAAAGAGAAATATCCAGAGATTAAAATCGTATTTAGTGGACCTCCCAGTTATGAGGGTTCGGCTTTTAGGCAAGCTTGGAATTTTGCGAGAGAAATAGGGGTTGATATCTTTGATGAACATATTTATACAACTCCTGAATGGTTCTTAGCAAATTCCGATAGATATTCAAAATATCCAAGAGAAGGAACTAAAGTAATGGTAGGAGAATATGCAGCTCATACAGTAGGAAGAAGAAATAATTTACAAAGTGCTCTTGCAGAAGCTGCATTTATGACGGGATTAGAGAAAAATTCTGATGTGGTAATAATGGCATCCTATGCTCCATTATTTAATCGTATTAACTGGTCTCAATGGGTACCAGATCTAATTTGGTTCGATAACACCAGAGTTTTTGGAACTCCAAACTACTACGTTCAAAAAATTTTTAGTGAAAATAGAGGAGATTTTATATTGAAATCCTCTCTCACAGAAGAACAGTTAGTTTTGATTGGTTATAAATTTAAATCTCTTTATCATGCATGTAGCTATGATAGTAACAAAAAGGAAATAATAATCAAAGTTGTAAATCCATGGGCTGAGGATAGAGATGTAAGAATCGAGGTTAAAGGTAAAATGAAATTAACTGGTGATGGGAAGATAATTGAACTTTCTTCTAAAAATCCTCTTGATGAAAACTATTTTGATGATATAAAAGTCTTTCCAAGAGAAAAAGAAATTAAAAATATAAAAAATCCTTTTGTATATACTTTTAAAGCTTTCTCTATAACGATCTTAAGACTCAAGGTGTCTGACTTTTAAATTTAATAAGTAAGGAGGATTTTATGGATGTTACGTTGTATAATTTTAGTCCTGCTAATAATACCTTTATTAATTCTTCCCATATTTTCAGAGGATACTATGCCTCTACAAGTATGGGCACCAGTGCATGATCCAGCAATAGTTAAAGTGAAAGATAGTTATTATGTATTTGGATCCCATCTTGCAGTAGCAAAATCAAAGGACCTTATGCTTTGGCAGGTAGTAAATTCTGATTTAAAGGATGATAATAAAATTATTCCTAATATAAGTAAGGAACTCTCAGAAGCCTTTGAGTATGCAGAAACTCCTACTCCTGATGTTTGGGCTCCTTGTGTAATACATTTCAATAATAAATTTTATATGTACTATTGTGTTAGTACCTTTGGAGCTTTTCGATCTGTAATAGGAATAGCTGTATCTGATAATATTGAAGGACCCTATAAAAACCTTAAAATAATTCTTAAATCTGGAATTAGGTTCGAAGAGGGATTAGCACCTGATGGAACTTTATATGATCCAATGAGACATCCTAACTGCATAGATCCTCATGTTTTTTACGATAAAAATGGAAACTTATGGATGTCTTACGGATCATATTTTGGTGGAATCTATATTATTCAGTTAGACCCCAAAACAGGTTTACCTCTTCCTAATCAAGGCTATGGGAAAAAGCTTGCAGGAGGAAATCATGCTCCTATGGAAGGATCCTTTATTCTATATAATCCTAAAACAGACTATTACTACTTATTCCTGAGTTTTGGGGGTTTAGATTCTAAGGGAGGCTATAATATTCGAGTTGCTCGATCAAAAAATCCCGATGGACCATATCTTGATTCTGAAGAAAAAAATATGGCTGATGCTAGTGGAAGAGATAGAACAAAGGTGGGAACATATGGAGTAAAACTAATTGGTAATTTTAATCTAAATAGAGAAAATCCAAGGAGTACATTAACCTATGGATATGTTTCTCCAGGCCATAACTCTGCCCTTTATGATCAAGAACTAGATAGATGGTTTATAGTTTTTCATACCCGTTTTCCTGGCAGAGGAGAATACTTTACAATGAGAGTACATCAGATGTTTTTTAACTCTGAAGGTTGGCCTGTGATAGCTCCATTCCCTTATGGGGGAGAAAAGATTCAAATTTTAAATAAAATAGATATCCTTGGAGAATATTTTCTTATTATTCATGGGAAAGATATAAGTGCCGATATAAAGATTCCATTGAATATTCTTTTAAAGGGGGATGGAACTATAACAGGAGAAATCAATGGTGAATGGGAGGTGAGAGATAACTTTATTAAGTTAGCCTTTGATGAAGAAGAATATAGCGGAGTAATTTTGTCCCAATGGAATCCCCATACTATGAAAAAAACCATTACTTTTTCATGCTTATCTAAGAAGGGAATTTCAGTATGGGGAATCAAAAGATAAATAAGGAGGGTTTAAAAAATGTTTAAAAGATTAATTCTTTTATCTTTTATTCTTTCACTTATGATCCTTTCTCTTGGGTTCTCAGAATCTTCTTCCTTTGATCCTAACAAAGATCTAATAGCTTATTTCCCCTTTGATGAAAGTCTAAAGGATGCTACTGGAAAATTTTCAGAGGCAAAACCTACTGGTGTAAGAATTCCTTTGCCTGCTGCAGGTATTGATTACACTGATGGAGTAATAGGAAAAGCAGTTTTATTACCAGGACAAAGAGGAGTGCTCTTGCCCGATGATCTAATTAAAGACTATGATTATAGTGTTTCCTTCTGGGTTTATATTGATAGATTTACCATGCATACTACTACCTTCTTTGGAGTTTATATTGATCCACAGGGTGCTTTCCACTGGATTAGCTTTGTGCCCTTTGGTTGGCCTCAAGGAACTTTACTATGGGCAAGAGATGATGAGAAAAACATATGGTATGATGGACTCTTTAGTGAAAATCTACAAACTGAGAAATGGTATCATGTAGTTATAGTTGTAGATAAGGGAAAGGCAAAGGTATATGTTAATGGTAAGCAAATGATAACAAAGGTTCAAATAAATGGACAACCCACCGAAGAGGGGCTTGTTCCTGATATCTTCAGTCTAAAACCTGGTGGGACCTTTGCTGTTGGAGTTAATTATTGGGATCCAGCTTTAAGAGGAAAATTCGACGAACTCAGGATCTACGATAGAGCTCTTACTGAAGAAGAGGTTTTAGCTCTATATAATTTAAGATAAAAATTTTTGGGGGATCTTAAGAGATCCCCCTATATTCATCAATAATTCCAATAATCCAGTCTATGGTTCTGAAATAATCTTCTAAAAGACAGTTTTCATTAGGTGCATGAACTTGAGAACCTGGATGCCCACAACCTACTCCCTCTATTATAGGAATCTTTAATTCATTATAAAATAATGCCATGGGTCCTGTTCCTGACATTCTTGGGGAAATTTTAGGTTTTAGTCCAAATATTTTTTCAGCGCTTTCTTCAATTATTTTTCTTAATGGATTATTTATAGGAGTCTGAACAGGATCCTCTAATCCGTAGGCAGTAATTTCTAAATCTTGAAAACCTTTTTCTTTCAAATAATTCTTTATTTTTTCAAATAAAACTTCTGCTTTTTGATTAGGAACCAATCTAAAGTCAATCTTTACTTTTGCATATTTGGGTAAAACTGTTTTTGAGCCTTCTTCTATATATCCTGAGTAAATTCCACATATATTGCAAGTGGGACTATATAAGAGCCTTTTGTAAAGTTCTATGCCTGATAAATTATTTATAAACGAATTAACTCCTAAGCTTTCTTTTAAATTTTCTTCTTCTAAGGGGTATTTTTCTAAAAGCTCCATTTCTTCAGAAGATGGCTCTAATACATCTTCATAAAATCCTGGAACTAATATTTTATCTCTTTCTATGTCCTTTAAAGTATTTAGTGCAGATATAAGATACCATACTGGATTTTCTATAATAGAAGCATAGGAAGAGTGTAAATCTTTCTCTCCTTTTTTAGAAATAATTTCCAAATATATTATTCCTTTACATCCGAAACTTAATTTAGGATAACCCTTTGAGTCCCTTCCTCCTGACTCCCAAATTATACCTTCTCCCTTTAATTTCTCCTTATAATTCTTAATAAATTCTAATAAATGATTAGAACCAATTTCTTCTTCTCCTTCTATAATCCATTTTATATTTACAGGCAAATCTCCATAAGCTTTTAAATAGCTTTCTATTGCTTTGAGCCTACTCATTATATTTCCTTTATTATCAGCAACTCCTCTTGCGATAATCCTTCCATCTTTAATTAATGGTTTAAAGGGATCACTTTCCCATTCCTCTAAGGGTTCTACTGGCTGAACATCATAATGATTGTAGAAGATTATAGTTTTTTTAGCGCCTGTTATTAGTTCTCCGTATATTACAGGGTAATCAGCATTTTGTGAATAAAGCTCTGTTCTAAATCCTACTTCTTCTAACATTGTTGAAAGAACTTTTGCACATTCTTTTATTCCTATTCCCTTCGCAGAAATACTTGGATATGATAGAATCTCAATAAGATCAGAAATATGTTTTTCTCTATTTTCTCTTGCATATTTTAAGGCTCTTTCCATTTTTATCCCCTTTTTAGATTTACTTTATAATAAGAATATCATAAAAATTCAAACTTTTCTTTTAAACTTTTCATATTTTGAGGTGTACATTTTAATATCCGCTCTTCTTATTATATCTTCATAATTTTCTATTTCTTCAGAAGATGTTTCTATCCCGTAACTTATTTCCAACTCTCCCTTGAAAATTTCCTTTATCTTTTCATCTATTCTTTGAGCAACCCTTAACGCATCTTCATAATTAGCTCTGTTCAATAAAATCAAGAATTCATCTCCTCCCCATCGGATTGCAAAATCATTTTGACGGATTACACTTTTTATAGAGGATGCAATCTGTTGTAAGACAAAATCTCCATAAGTATGTCCCCGGGTATCATTAATTACTTTTAAAGAATCAATATCAATAAAGATCAAAGAGAAATGCTCTTTTGTTCTCTTATAATTTAGATAGGCTTCTCCTAATCTTTTATCTCCATAGGCTCTATTATATAAACCTGTTAGAGGATCATAGATTCCATACTTTCTCTCCCAGAAGATTATAAACGCTTTAAGGAAAGATCTTAATAAAAAGATAATGTAAGGATCAGAGGATTCTTTTGAATATATGAAAAGGGAAAAGGGAGATCTTGTGTAATGATATTTTAATGTATCCTCTCCCAATAACATGTTGCCTTCTTTTATAATGTTAGAACCAATCTGAATCTTAATAAGAAAATCCTTAAAGAAATCAGAAAATATTCTAAAAAAAATCTCCAATACTTGATCCTCATTTTCCGAGCTAATGATAGCATCATATAGATAGCTTTCTAATACTTTGAACTGCATATGTTTTTTTATAAGGAATTCATAAAATTTTCCTATTTTCTCTAATAAATTTCCACTAATATGATTTAATTTCAATAGATAACTAAGACTCAAGGCTTCAAAGTAAGAATTATATAGAAAAGGTTCTAAATTTTTATCATTTAACCTCTCTAAATACTCTATAAGATGAAGATATGAGTTAAGAGCATCTAAAAATTCCCATCGATCCAACATAGAATCTATATAATTTAATAGAGATAATATATTCTCTCCCTTTATTAAATCTCTTAAGAATTTATAAAAGGGAAGTTCAGAGGAGAATTCTTTAATAATTATTTTAGAGGGAATATTTTTTTTCAATAATAAACGTAGGTAAAGAAGAATTATTTGATCATCTT
>CALHLF010000074.1 GCA_938034905.1 uncultured bacterium
CCCTTGGAGTATATGGGATTACTTTGGATACCCAGAAAAAGGAAAGAAACATTTTTGATACTATAAAAAATATATTTAATCCTCCCTTCTTAGGTTTTATATTTGGTTTTTTCTTAGTTCTTCTAAGTATAAAACTTCCTAAATTTATATTTGAAGGTTTTAAATTAGTTGGAAATCTTACAATTCCCCTCTCCCTTTTTTATATTGGCATAATTATACACCATATGGGATTTAAGAAATTTAATATTGAAAAGGATACAATTTTGATCTTTCTTGGAAGATTTTTTGTAACTCCTGCCCTGGTAATAATATTAGATTTCTTTATTCCCATTCCAAAACTTATGAGGGATATATTTATTATTATGTCTGCAATGCCTGCTATGGTAAACTCTGCCATTGTGGCAAGAATTTATAATGGGGATTATGAATTTGCAGTAAAAATGATCACCTATACTACTATATTAAGTATTGTCATTATGCCCTTTTTAATGGTATTAATAAAGACAATTTAAATTATGGAGAGAAAGGATGTTAATAGATATTTTTTTATTTTTCATAGGTTTAATCCTTTTAATATTCGGGGCAGATAAATTTATCCATTATCTCAAATTATTAGCTAAAAAATTAAATATCAAAGAATTTATTATAGGACTTTTTTTGGCAAGTTTTGCGACTACACTGCCTGAGATTACTGTATCTATCATTTCATCATTGAGAGGAAATAGCATCATTGCTTTAGGAAATGCCTTAGGGAGTGTTCTTGTAAATATATCTTTTATTCTTGGAATTTCTTCAATTATAATCCCCTTAAAAGTAGATAATATTGCATGGAAAAATTCCTTATTCTTATTTTTAATTACGATTCTTCTATTTTTTTTCATGTTAGATTATCTTATATCAAGAGTAGAGGGATTTCTTCTTTTATTAATATATGGTATTTTCTTAAGATTTAATTACAAAAAGAGAACCCAATCTTTAGAAAATGGCAACAATTCTTCCAATAAAGAATCTGTCCTAAAAGAATTAATATGGATATTTGCAACAGCATTAATAATTGTTTTAGGCTCCCACCTATTAGTAGATAATGCTATAAATATAGCAGAAAATTTGAATATCCCTAAAATCATTATAGGACTTACCTTAGTAGCTATTGGAACTTCTCTTCCTGAGTTTGCCAACTCTATAACTTCAATTATAAAGAAAACTCCTAATATAGGAACGGGAAATGTTTTAGGTGCAAATATATTAAATATTTTGATAGTAATAGGGATTGCATCACTAATAAATCCAATAAAAGTAGATCAAAATTTTGTTAAATTTACAATGCCCATGACTTTATTAGTAATTCTTATTCTAACCATCTCCCTTAAAAGAGATAATATAATTGGGAGAAAGACAGGTTTAACACTTCTTTTTTCTTATATTTTGTTCTTAGTTTTTAATTTCCTTTTTTTTAAAATTTCTATTTTATAAAATTTCTAAAAACTCAAAATTCATATCAAGCTCGGCACTTGGTATGGACATAGATACCACCCTTAAGAAATAAAGATAAGTTCTTAGTGAATAAGCCATAATAGGTAAGGAGATCCTCCATAAGTATAACAGGAAAATCATTCCAAAGCTTGGTTTTGGTAAAATTCCATGTATCTTGCCATCTTTGTGCTTTCTCTAAAAAATCCTTTATTATAACTGGTACCTATCTACTATAAAATTAAATTTTTCAAACTTTTATGGGTTACATATCCTACAGGGTCTTTATCCTGATTTTATAGCTATTTTATAGATGTGATAATTCTAATAAGAAGTTCTCTAAAATTTTTGTCCTTTAATCCATCTCCATGGCAAGGGGTAAGACAAATCACCCTTCCCTTTCCAAAGTTATGGGTCCACCCTGCAATGGATCTTCCATCGATAGATTCAGATATCAAAAAAATATTTGTGTTTTTCTCATCACATTCTACAAAATATTGTTCATCTACTATTTTAAAATCTATCTTTTTATCTAAAAATAAATCCTTAGAATAATATCTTACTTCTTTTTGCTTTTCTGGATGATATTTAAAATATCCCCTTAACAATTTAATATAGGAACTATCAGGAGAATAACCTGCCAGTCCTGAATGCCAAGATAATAGTACTCCTCCTTTTTCCACATATCTTACTATCTCTTGCTCTATATAATCATCCATCCAGGTTTTAATATCTTCATCTTCAGGATTTAGCCTATTTTCCCTTGCTATTACAACAAAAGAGGGATTCTCCTTAATATGATTTAGAAAGTTTTCTACAGTTGAATCTATTATTTTCATATCTAAAAAAGGTTTTAAAACCTCTTCTAAGGTCTTAAAGAAAATATCATGATTATGATAATAATCACCTAATAATGTTAAGATCTTTTTCATGAAGAAACCTCCTAATCATTCTCTAAAAGTTCTATTATAAATTTCAATTCTTTTAAAGTATCTATATAAGCATATCTTCCCCCTTCATATTCTCCCCTTTGGGCCACCTCTATTCCCATACCTTCAAATTTTTCAATCTTTTCCTTCATTCCCTTAATTTCAAACCCCAAATGGTGAATCCCTTCCCCATAGGTATCTAAGAATTCCCTCCATGTAGAAGGATTTTCATCTGGTTCTATAAATTCAATTACAATATTTTTAAAATTAAAAAAGGCAAGCTTTGCTCTGGCATAGGTAGGGTTTCCCCTATATTCTGTTTTACTCTTCTCGTAAACATCAGTGATAATAATATTAGGTTTTTCTAATCCAAAAATCTTTGAAAATTTTTCACAGACTTTTTCAATATCCTTAACCACAATTCCAATTTGGGCAACAATATCTACCTTCAGAATCTCTTTCATATTAACCTCCTCTTAATAATCTTTTATCTCTTTAATCTGCACCTCCACCACCTCCTCCCCCTCCGCCACCGCCTCCTCCAGAGGAGCTAGAAGAGGTAGAAGAGGCTACACTGCTTGCAAAGGCACTACTAAAGGACTCTAAGGAGGAATTAAAACTTTCAAAGGACTCTGCTAAACTTCCTATGGAACCTGCCATTGCAGGAGTATACCAATCTATCTCATTAACAGGTACCCTTAACATTTCCATTGCCTTTAAAACTTCCTTTGCTACTCCTAAAACTGTTCCGTATACTAAATATTTTTCCCAAAGGACCAAAGAGGAGGGGGGACGCTGAGAGATAAGGGAAAAATCCTTTAAGAATCTTTTAAATGCTTTCCATCTTAAGGCGAGAAGTTTTCCCTCTGGAGAATATCTTTTTACTGGTTTAATAAAGAAAAAGGCTAAAATTGTATTTATTCCTAAAACTACCATCATTATTATACTGTAAATTAAAAACTCGTCCCTTCTGAGCCAGGGAACGGTTATTAATAATATTACATATAACAATTCTAATCCAATCCATAGTAATAATAGTCCAGAGATTGCCCATTTACCTTCCTCATTAATCCATTTCATTTTATTGTAAACATTTTCCTTAACTAAACCATCAAATCTATTTTTAAAAGATGATAAATTTTTTCCCCTAAGTTCTGATATATGAAACTCTTTTCCAAACTCCTCAAATTGTAAAAGGAGAGTCCTGAGATCACCACTTAAATCATCTTCCATTTTTTTTCCTGTCAAAATGATTTTATAATCCTTATTTTTTCTTCCTAAAAATCCTTCCTTTATTTCCTCTTGTATTTTTATATATCCTCTTCTTGCCAGCTCCAATGTAGACGCAACTATAGAATTAGTAGAAACACTATTAGATTGATTTATGAGCATATCTACCCAGGAAGGAGGAGAATTATCAGGAGGCTCATGTTCATATTCTCCTTGATAATTTACTTCTGGCTCTCTACCATATTTAAAATATACACGAAGAGGTAAGAAAATTCCTAAAAATAATAGGATAAAATATAATCCTATATATATCTTTTTTAGAATTTCCATCATGAATTTTTTACTTTCCTCTTCTTTTATCCATTTTTCTTCCTCTAATAAAATTTTTTCTCTTCCCTCTCCTGAGGTCATATCAACCTTGTTGGGATCAAGATCTGTTAAATAATATCTTGGGAAAACTACTCTTACCTCTACCCACTGATTTTCTGGAATTTTTCCTGCGTATGCTATTATTCTTTTATAATCTTTTCCTATTCCAATCTCTCCTTCTACCTTAGGATGAAGCCAATAATTTATATCCTTAATATTTTCTATTTGACTGGGAAGTAGGACTTCAACCCATAATGCAGGAAGTTTTTTCTCCCAATCTCCTCCCCAAACTTTCCAATAGAATTCTGCTACATCGTCATAGACCTTTAGACCCCCTAAAATCTCATACCGAATTCTAAAGGTTTTATTTGTATCTTTGGCTCTATAAAACCAGGTTATTTTGTATTCTTTGGAATTTCTTGTGAAATCAAAGGTGTTTGGAATTCTTCCTTCTGTCTCCTCATGATATATATAGAATTTCTCACTCCCATTTATAATCTCACTTACCGATGCATTCTTTATCTCATATCTTCCAGTGGGAATAGTTATCCATGCGCGGGAAAAGGATCCCGAAAACCAATAGGTTAAATCATTTATTACTTCAATTTCTCCATCAGGTTTAATGGTATAATAAACCCTTGCTTCTCTAAATCCATACTCCTTGGCATAGATCACTGAAAAAATAAGGGAGAACAATATGATAATAAAAAATACCCTTTTCATTTTTATCCCTCATAAAATTTTTTTCATTATATCATAGAATTTGGTTTAAAATATTTTGACATTCTTCTTTTTCTTTTTTATAATTTATACTAAAAAAGTATGAATATAGGAGGAAAAAATGAGAAGAGTTTATTTAGATTATGCTGCCACAACTCCCATAAGACCAGAGGTTTGGTCTGCAATGGAACCATATTTAAGGGAGATATATGGAAATCCCTCAAGTTTACATAGTTTTGGTAGAGAATCCAGGGTTGCTATAGAGGAGGCAAGGGAAAAAATTGCAAAAGCGATTGGTGCAAAAAATGATGAGATAATATTTACCAGTGGAGGAACAGAAGGAAATAACATGGTATTAAAGGGGGTTGCCTTTGCCCTTCAGGACAAAGGAAAACATATTATAACTACACCTATTGAACATCATGCAGTTTTAGAACCATGTCATTTTTTAGAAAAATTGGGTTTTGAGATAACGTATCTTCCTGTAGACAAAACAGGGTTGGTAGATCCTGATGATCTAAAAAGGGCAATAAGAAAAGATACTATTCTAATATCCATAATGCATGCCAATAATGAGATAGGAACCATCGAACCTATAAAGGAACTTTCTAATATTGCTAAGGAAAGGGAAGTTTACTTCCATACTGATGCAGTGCAAACAGTAGGGCATATACCTGTAGATGTAAAGGATTTAAATGTAGATTTTCTATCTATTTCGGCCCATAAATTTTATGGACCTAAAGGGGTTGGAGCTTTATATATAAGAAAAGGAACAAAGGTTTATCCTCTTCTTCATGGAGGAGAGCAGGAGGGAAGAAGAAGAGCTGGTACAGAAAATGTGGCAGGGATTGTGGGAATGGGAAAAGCATTGGAGTTGGCAATATCAGAACTTGATAGGGAAATGGAAAGATTAACAAAATTAAGGGACTATTTCATAAGAGAGGTGGAAAGAAGAATTCCTGATTCCTATCTAAATGGACATAGAATTCAAAGATTACCCAATAATATCAATTTTAGCTTTGCATATATAGAGGGAGAAGCATTGCTTTTGAATCTTGATATGGAGGGGATTGGTGTATCTACAGGTTCTGCATGTAGCTCCAGTTCTTTGGAACCCTCTCATGTTCTTTCTGCAATTGGAGTTCCCATAGAATTGGTCCATGGATCTTTAAGATTTACCTTAGGACTTTGGACTACAAAGGAAGATTTAGATTATACCTTAGATGCTTTAGAAAGAATAGTAAATAAACTAAGAGCTATATCTCCATATAAGCAAGGGTGGACATTAAAGCGTGAAGGATAGAGTTATTATAGGAATGAGTGGAGGGGTAGATAGCTCTGTATCTGCCCTTCTTCTTTTAAGAGAAGGATATGAAGTGATAGGATTTACTATGGATATATCTCAAGATCCAGTAGAGAGGGATACCGCTTGTTGCTCGTGGTCTTCTATAAATGATGCTAAAAGGATTGCCCATCAATTAGGAATTCCCCATTATGTAATAAATTTAAAAAAGGAGTTTGAGGAAATAATTATAAAATATTTTGTAGATTCTTATCTCAGAGGATATACTCCTAATCCTTGTATTTTCTGTAATAGATTTATTAAATTTGGACTTTTGATGAAAAAGGGAGAAATGCTTGGAGGAAATTATTTTGCTACAGGACACTATGTTAAAAAGGTTTGGGATGAGAATAAAAAAGTATTTTTAATAAAAAAAGCAAAGGATTCCAGAAAGGATCAATCTTACTTTTTAGCCTATCTTACCCAAGAGCAGATAGAAAAATCCCTTTTCCCCTTAGGAGACTTAACAAAGGAAGAAGTTAGAAAAATAGCCAAAGAGAATAAGCTTATAGTATCAGAGAAGATGGAAAGTCAGGAAATTTGCTTTCTTCCCAATAATGATTATAGAGATTTTCTATTGAGATATGTAAAGGAGAAGAAGGGGAAGATAGTAACTGAAGATGGAAAAGAGGTAGGAGAACATAATGGAGTTTTCCATTTTACTATTGGACAAAGAAGAGGATTAAAAATCTCCTTAGGAAAACCAGTATATGTAAAGGAAATAATTCCTGAGAAGGGAATAGTAATTGTTGCAGAAAGGGAAAAAGTATTTTCAAGGGAAGTATATGCAAAGAATGTCAATTTTCCCTCAGGAATACCTAAGGAAAAGGAAGTGGAAGTTCAGGCAATGATAAGATATAATATGGATCCTCAACCTGCTCTTTTAAAAATTCTTTCTGAGGAAGAGGTTTATTTAATTTTTAAAGAGCCTCAATGGGCCATCACTCCTGGTCAAATTTTAGTTTGTTATAAAGATGATTATGTTCTATGTGGAGGGGTTATATCATCTCTCCCATAGTTTTACAGTCTTATCACTACTTCCTGAAATTATATATCTCCCATCAGGAGAAAATTCTACTGAGAAAATGCTTCCTCTATGTTTTACAAGGGTTCTTATATCCTTTCCTAAGACTATATCCCAAATTTTTATACTCCCATCGGAACTTCCCGATACTAAATATTTACCATCAGGAGAAATATCTAAGGAAAAGATACCCCCTTATGTCCTAAAAGAGTTTTAATCTCTTTTTCCGAGGATATATCCCATATTTTTATGCTTTTATCATAACTTCCTGAAATAGCATACCTTCCATCTCGGGAGAAACAAACAGAATTCACATGCCACCTGTGTCCTTTAAAAGTTTTAATTTCTTTCTCCCAATATATATCCCAAAGTCTTACAGTTTTATCTTTACTTCCAGACAAAATATATCTTCCATCAGGAGAAACACTAACAGATAAAACTTCATCGGTATGACCCCTAAAAACCTTTAATTCCTTTTTTGAAGGTATATCAAAAATTCTTATAGTTTTATCGCTATTTCCTGTAATAACACTTCTTCTATCTGGGGAAAGAGCTATAGAAATTACCCTAACTCCTTGGGGAAGCTGAATATAAATCTCTGATTGATTTCCTGATAGAAGATGTAAAAAGATTATAGAGATTAATACAAAATATTTTAATATTCTTATCATTAGGAATCACCTCTTTTTTAGAGACTACTTAAGTATATATTTTTCTTCCGAAATTACCAATTCATTTTTCTCCCCAGATAATCCATGTAAATATCCTTGTCATTAATATCCCATTCTTTAAGGGAAAGATTATATATGCCTTCTGCAGATTCCTCAGGAGAAATATCTGCATCAGGACCTCCCATATCTGTTCTCATCCAGCCTGGATGTATTACAAGGACTTTTACCCCTTTATTCTTACTATAATTTTGAAGAATCATAGAGAGCATATTTAGAGCAGATTTTGACATACAATATCCATATTCCCTATCCCTCCAACAATCCGCAATACTTCCAGCCTCAGAAGAAATGTTTATAACAAGTTTTTTATTACTCCTTTCCACCATAGGATAAAAATATTTTAAAACCCTTAAAGCCCCAACAGAATTTACGTTTAGAGTGGTAATTACCCTTTCTATATCTATATTCTCAATAGTTTTTGATCTATCCTCAATATATATTGCTGCATTGTTTATAAGAATATCTATAGAGGAGAACTTTTCTTTTATTAATTCATAGGCAGATTTTACAGAGTCTTCAGAAGATACATCCATAGGAAAAAGTATTAAATTTTCATATTTATTAGCAATTTCTCTAAGATTTTCTAAATCTTTTCTATATGTAGCTATAACCTTATGGTTTGCTCTTAAATAAATATTAGTTAAAGAAAATCCCAAACCCTTTGATGCTCCAGTTATCAAAACATTATAGCTCATCTCTTTTCCTCCCAAGAATTTTTGGTTATATTATACTATTATGAAGTGGCTGGAGATAATTATTAAGACAAAAAAAGAAGCAGAAGATTCCATCTTTAATCTATTAAAGGAGATAGGAGCAAAGGGAGCATCCATTGAGGAGAGACCTAAGAACTTAACCCTTATAAAGGGTTATTTCACAGAGGGCATTAATACTCATGAGACTTTATTTCATATAAAGGAGGGGTTAAAATTAATCTCTAATTATCTTGATATTGGGATGGGAGAAGTAGAGATCCGCTATTTAAATGAGGAAGACTGGGCAAATTCTTGGAAGAAATATTATAAACCTGTAGAAATTGGGAAGGTGGCAATTGTTCCTTCGTGGGAAAGGTATGAAAATAGGGAAGGGAAGATAATTATCAATATTGATCCTGGGATGGCTTTTGGAACAGGAACCCATGAGACCACAATTCTATGTATCTTAGCAATAGAAGAATTCTTAAGACCAGGGATGGATGTAATTGATGTGGGTACTGGATCAGGGATTTTAGCAATCATAGCAAAAAAGCTTGGTGCCCATAGGGTTTTGGCAATTGATATTGATGAGACTGCGGTAAAAATTGCAAAGGAAAATGCAATATTAAATAAGGTAAACATAGAGGTTATTAAGAATAATCTTATAGAAGGGATAGATGAAAAATTCCATTTAATATTAGCAAATATAAATGCAGAGGAAATAATTAAACTCTCTAAGGATATAAAAAGAATTATGAAAAAAGGTTCTTATTTTATAGCATCGGGAATAACTAAAAATACTCTAAAGGATGTGGAAAGGGCCTTAGAAGAAAATAATTTAAAGGTAATTGATGTAATGGAAAAGAACTCTTGGTTTTTAATTTTAAGTAGAGAGCGAGATTAATACTCGCTCCCTAAATCTTTAACTTTTTATAGATATTATTGCCTGAGATAAATCTTGAATTGCCTTTGTTAAACCCTCCAATCTATATTCTATTCTTAAAAGAAGGATTAAAGAAACAACAATGGGAAAACCTAAATTACTAATGATTTTTATTAAATCTTCCATCTTAAACCTCCATATGGATATAATTTTTCTTCTTATCCCACTTAACGAAGGTAAATCCTAAATTTTTTACTATCTCAAAAATCTCCTTTATGTTTTCAGAGGTGATATCACAGGCGTATCCCTTTGTATGCTTTGAATTTAAAACTCCTCCCACCTCTTTATTATGAGATTCACAGCGGTATCCACTGGTAATCCTAAAATTCCCTCCACTTAATTGGTGTAATATTTCTATCTTTTCCAAAAGGAGAGGATGTATCATTACCCTCTTGCAACATCTACACTGAAAATCCTTCAAATAGAAATTTTTTGATATTTTAATTTCATTAACATCAGACATCCTTCACCTCAGGATTTTTGATTGCTAAGATAATTTTTGAGATCAATAGAGGAAGAAAATCCTTTTCAAAAAATGTTGGAAGACACTCAGGACATACAGGAGTATCATCTATAAAAAACATAAAATTCTTTTTACTTTTACAAATCTTACATGTATAATTAGGAAAGGATTGATAAAGAAAACTAAATTTAAATTGTAATTTCTTAACTAAGTTTTCAAACATTTTATACCCTCCCAAATTACGGCGGGGAAAACCCGCCGTAAAGATTAATCATAATAATCACTTATATTTGTCTCTATTATTCTTGCATCTACCTTTGATACTAAATCTCCAGATCTTCCCTGAAATATATTTTGATTTATAATAAGATCCATAGTCTCCAAAAGCTCCTGCTCCGTTATATCATCCTTGGGATCAGGAATTCTCAAAGTAAATCTGCTTCCCCCACTATCTAAAAAGATAAACCTTATATATTTTCTTGATGTTAAGTTTGCCATTTATCTCACCTCCTTTTAATTAAATTTCTAATAACTCTTCGTCATTGGTTCTAATAACTTTAACTAATGGATATTTCTGAAGACTTGCCAATTTTTGAGCTACAGAGAATACTGCAGAATCAGAGGCATCATATTTTACATTATTAAAACTTCTACTTCTTAAAACTGGATTTCCCTGCTGGGTTCCTACTTGAACCCTTAGAATTAAACGGGAATTATAGGGAATGGAATTTACTGCCATCTTACTTTTCACCTCCTTTCTTTATTCTTCTATTAAATATAGGTAGGGGGTGGGCGACAAAATGATATAATGAAAATATGGTGGGAAGAACTTGGAAGGGAATTTTAGATGGGGAAAGGATCAAAAATCTTCTTTTAGAGTCTGGAGGAAAAGAAGAGGATATAAAACAGGATTACGAGGTTTGGAGAATTAAACTCTTTTCTTCAACTTTTATTTATTATAAAAATGGAACATTATATTCCACCCCATCCCCTGAAATTGATAAAGTTTGGGAAAGGATAGATTCCCTCTTAGGAGGAAGGTTTTCTTCTCCCACAAGAGAATATCTTATAGGGGTTGATGAGGTAGGGAAAGGGGAGGTTATAGGTCCTTTAATATTGGTGGGGGTTTTATTCAGAAGGGAGCTTTTTCATAAGATTGATTATATAATAAGTTCCTCAGATACTAAGAAAAGACATGATTTTTATTATTGGAATAGAATTTTTGAAGAGTTAAAGTCCTTAAAAGGATTCCATTATGAATATTTAGAGATCTGCGAGAAAGAGATTGAAAAGTATAATATAAATTCACTCTTAGATAGGGGATATAAGATACTAATAGAAAACCTTATAGGGAACTTAGATACTTCAAAGGTTAGAATAGTTATAGATGATTATGGAGTAGGGAAATCTTTAAAAGATTTTTTAAATAGCCTTTCTTCAGAAATTATAATAGAGAGTAATTCTGAAGATAAATTTTTAGAGACGAGATGTGCCTCAATAATAGCTAAGGCGATAAGAGAAGAAAAGATTAAAAGGATAAGAGAAGATGAGAGATATATATTAGATGGGAAAGATGTGGGTTCAGGAAATATGGGAGATAAAAGGACGATGGAATGGCTTAAAACCTGGTATGAAAAGAAAGGAGAATTTCCTGAATTTGTAAGAAAATCCTTTTTAAGTAAATGGAAGGTAAAATAAGGGAAATTTTTATTGATGAAGAGATAGAGGTCTTCTTTGAAAAGAAACCAGGACTTCCTATAGGTTTTAGATGGAGAGATAAGGAATATAAAATAATAAAAATCTTGGATTTTCAAAGGAGATTAGATTTTAGAAAACCATGGTGGGGAAGACGTCATAGGGATTTTTATGTTGTAAAGACAAATACTAGACAAATTTTTGAAATCTACTTTCATAGAAGTATAGGAAAAAGATACTGGATTCTTTATAAAGAGATATTAGAAGAAAACTATATTTTTTAATGTGAGAAAAATCACAAATTTTTTGTGACAAAGATCACAGAAAATTTAAAAGAAGTTCTTTAAATTATATTAATACAAGGTTTGTCAAAAATAAAGAATAAGGGGTGAGAAAAAATGAAAAAGAGTATTTTAATCTTCTTAATTCTTACTTTTTTCCTTTTATTAGTTAGTGGTTGTACTCCCCCTCAGCCTCCTATGCCCTCAAATCGTCCACCAAATGCACCTTCAAATCCTAATCCACCAAATGGAGCTCAAGGCGTAGTAATAAATCCAGAATTGAGTTGGGAATGCAGTGATCCTGATGGGGATGTATTAGTTTATGATATATATTTAGGAATTAATCCCAATAACTTAGGAAAGATAAAGGAAAATCATAATGATAAAAGTTATCAATTAATAGATTTAGCTTTTAATACCACCTACTATTGGAAGATAGTAGCAAAGGATGGAAAAGGTGGGGTTACCGAGGGACCAGTCTGGAGTTTTACAACCCAATCACAAGGACAAATTAATAATCCACCAAATGCACCTTCAAATCCTAATCCACCAAATGGAGCTCAAGGCGTAGTAATAAATCCAGAATTGAGTTGGGAATGCAGTGATCCTGATGGGGATGTATTAGTTTATGATATTTACTTTGGTGTAAATCCTAATAATTTAGAAAATATTAAAAAGAATCATTCTTATTCAAGTTATCAACTATCAGATCTACAATATAATACCACCTACTATTGGAAGATAGTAGCAAAGGATGGAAAAGGTGGGGTTACCGAGGGACCAGTCTGGAGTTTTACAACCCAAACTGAAGATGTGGCAAAAGCAAAAGCACTAATTGCTGATCTAAGGAATACAGTACTTACTATTCATGATTATAAAGGAATAGGTGTCCCAGGAATTGTAGATACACCATTCCAGAGACTATCTGAAGAAATACAAGAAAAGATAGTTCCAGATCTTACAGAAACTGTTGAGAGAATAGGGTTTATTGTAAATTGTACCCTCCAAATAACTCTGCCAGGAACCTATTATTTCACATATACTGAAAAAGATTATTTATTAAAAATAACATACACTTCACCAACTGGTCCAAATACTAATTTAACTCTTAACTTTTTAGGCTTAAAGAGTAATATTAAAATTGATGAAGGATCATTAATAATCCATTATGATATAAATAACAAACCCACATCAGGAAGTCTAAATGCTACAATGAAGACAAAAGATGGAAATTTAGTAATTACTGGGGAATATACTGCTACTACTCTTCAAAATGCAAGCTTTTTTGATACCATTACCATTACAGGAAATATATCTTCTCCTTATGTAACTATTGATTTTAGTGAGGGAGAAAATAAGCTTTACGCTAACTTTGGAGAATATGAAGAGAGAATTTATCTTGAAGAGATTCAAGTCAAAGGTAAAATAACAACTACCACTGCTCAAGCTGAAGGAGATTTAGATGTAGATGCTACATATGTAATTTATCCTAATGGTAATACCTATAATCCTCCAGAAAAAGTGCAATTTACTGGTACCTTTAGAGAAATGTTAAATGGACAACCTACAGGCGCTTACTTTACAGGAACAATCTCAGCTCAATACTTCAATCCAACTGAATATAAGTTTTACGAACCTTATGGGCCTCAAAACTTCCCTAAGTGGAAAGCAAGCTTTAATGGACATATAGAAGCTCCTAATAGACCAAAGATTGATGCAAACTTAGAATTAACCCACGATGAGTATCAATTATATAAGATTAAAGCAGGATATGAAAGAACAAATCCTAATGGAAGTAAGGTCTGGTTAAAAACTTCCACAACCCCTCAAAGTTATTACAATGAAGGTATAAAATTAATGGAAGTTTGGATGAATAATCAAGATGGATTAATTTTATACTTCAAAGTAGATGGCACTAAAACTGGCGATGAGGTGTTTTCAGGAGATATTAGAAATAATGCAGGAATGAAGTTAGCAGATCTTTATCTTTTAAATGGAATACCAATGGTTAAATATTTAGATAATTATATAGAGTCTATATTCTAAAAATCCTTTTGAGGGAGAGGAAAAACCTCTCCCTCTTTTTATTATTATGAGATGGCTCTTATTTTTCTTAATTTTATTTTCCTTTGTAAACAATCTTTATGGATTTAATCTTGAGAAAGAAAACCTTCTTTTAAATTTAGAAATAGAAAACAATTTTACAAATTTGTTCAATTTTAATTTTCCTTTACAAGGATTTTTTTTCTCTATTGATTTTAACAAAACTAATTTTTTCCTTTTAGGAAATGCGGAATTAAGATTAAAAATAAAAGATTGGGAAATTTCAGGTTTTTATCAAGGAGAGTTTCTGGGAAAAATTTCAGAATCTACAAGGGAATTTATACAAAGAATAATAAAAAAAGAGTCTTTTCCAATAGGAAAAACCTATGATCTTTTATTGGAAATAGAGGGATTAGAGGTTATAGGAGGGAAAGTTTCAAAAATTTATGATTTTCAAAATATTTCCCTTTCAATTACCTCTAAAATACTATATGGAAGAGATCTCCAGAGGGGAAAACTTTTTGGAAATTTTATGGGTTTAGATGAGGAAAGCTATAAATTTAACCTTTTTTTAAATTACTTATATAATCGCAATTATCTTTATAAAAGAAGAGATTTAGTTCCAGGAAGGGGTATTGGATTTAGCTTTGACTTAGATCTATCCTTTAATTTCTTAAAAAACCTCTTATTAAAATTATCTTTTAAAGATTTTTATGGAAAGATCTATTGGGAAAATATGCCTTTTACTATAGCTGATGCTACAACAGAAAGGGAATATTATGATGAATATGGAAATATAGTTTATCGTCCCCTAATTAAAGGTTATGAGGGATATGAAAATTACCTTCAGAATATTCCTCTAAAAATTAAACTCCTTTTAGAGTATTGGATTTATCCATTTAGATTAAATCTTAATTTAAATTACATTAAAGATCTTTATTTTTATCACTTTAAAATTTCCTATCCTTTATCTTCCCTTAAAAATTTCAACTTTTTAACTTCTTCATATTACAAATATTATATGGAAATCAACAATGAAGCAGGATTTATTCTATCAGGAGATAAGAGTGGAATTTATAATATATTATTTTATTTTTATCAGGTTTTATAATTAAACCTTCTCTTCCTTCAACTCAAGGATTCTATCTATTCTAAAAACTCTATCTTCTTTTCTTTCAAAACAATAGGCATAAACTCCAAGAAAAGTTTTTCCCCTATACTCATATTCACCAACTCTATATGGTTTTATTATTCTTCTTGATTTTTCGTCATTGGGTTTTAGATAAACAATATATAGAAGGGAATTATTCTTTATTGCTCCATCAATAATATTTATTTTCTCTTCTAAAGGTAAATCTCTTTCAGAGAGAGAATATTGATATTTAGTTAAAAAATCAACAATTCTTTTATCTATAAATATTTCTTTCTTTTTTATAGGTCTTTTCAAGAAAATTCCCTCGAAAGAGGTGCATCTACTTAATGCAACATAAACCTGTCCTGGAGCAAAGGCTCCCTTCCCAAGATCAATAATAACTCTGTCAAAGGTTTTTCCCTGACTTTTATGAATGGTAATAGCCCATGCCAATCTTAATGGATACTGGGTGAAGGAACCTATAACTTCTGTATCAATCATCTTTTTCTCTTCGTTATATGTGTAATGCATTACTTCCCAAGTATAGGGAGAAACATCTTCTATCCTCCCATGGGGAAATTGAACCTTTATTACTCCGTCAGATTTTACTTCAACAACTTTTCCTAAAGATCCATTAACCCATCTTCCTAAGCTATCATTATTCAGCATCATAACTTGAGCTCCCTTTTTAAGGGTGAGAATTACGTCATTGGGATAATATTCTTCGTTTATATCTCCATTGATTCCTGCAATCCATTCATATTTTTTCCCTTTTAAATTCTTAAGTTTTTCCATATTTATTTCCAAAGCCACATCATTGTATGGGGTAAGATAGACCATATAGTCTTCATGGGAAATGGGACCTTTAACAACTCTACTATTTAATAACTCTAAACTTTCTTCACTTACAGTATTTCTTCTTATCTCGTTTAAAAGATTTATAAATCTCTTATCCCTTTGTCTATAAATCTTTTCCAACTCAATAAATTCCATAGAAATCTCTTTAAAAACATTGGAATCAAAAAAATACTCACTTTTATAATACTCTTTAAAAATCCTTTTCTCCTTAGATGTAACTACAGGAGGAAGTTGATATAAATCTCCAATAAAGATCATTTGAATTCCTCCAAAGGGTTTATCTTTTTCCTTTCCATTTAACCTTAGGAAGTAATCTACACAATCTAAAAGATCTGCCCTCACCATGGATATCTCATCAATTATTATGGCATCTAAATTTTTGTAAATCTCTCTTTGAGATGAAGAAAGCTTTTTTATACCCTGCAAATTTACATTAGGCTTGAATTTAAAGAAGGAATGAATAGTCTCTCCCTTCACATTTAAGGCAGAAACTCCTGTGGGAGCTAAAACAACAATTTTCTTCTTCGTTATTTCTCTGAAATATTGTAAAAGAGTGGATTTTCCTGTTCCAGCCTTTCCTGTAATAAATACATTTTTATTTGTTTTTTCCATTAAATCTAAAGCTCTTTTAAATTGTTCATTTATCTCAATATGCATATCAAATCCTCATAAAATTTTCCATTCCCTTCCATCTTTTCTAATAAACTCCTCTGCCTCCTTAGGACCAAAGGAGCCTACTTTATATAAGGGAATATTAGAATCTTCCCTCCAAAATTCCAATATGGGTTGGACAAATTCCCAAGCCTTTTCTATCTCATCATCCCTTATAAATAAAGTTTGATCCCCCTCTATTATATCCAGGAATAGAGTCTCGTAGGCGTCTATATTGGGTGCAGACCACTCCATAGTATTGGGTATAGGGCAAGATAAAATACTTTTTCCTAAGGGTCTAAGCTGAAATCTTAAAATTATTTTATTTTCTGGTGCTATCTTAAATCCAATAATATCCTCTTCAGGGGTACAATCTAAAATTTTTGAAAAAAGACCTGGGATTTTTTTAAATACAATTATCGCAGATGTATCCTTTTTATAAAGTTTTTTTCCTGTTCTTAAATAAAAGGGGACTCCATCCCATCTTAGATTATCTATATAAATTTTTAAAGCAGTATAGGTCTCGGTTTTTGAATTTTCTGATACTCCTTTTTCCTCTCTATATCCTTCGTATTGTCCCCTTACTACATATTTAGGAACTTCTTCATATTTTATCTCTCTAATACTCTTTAATACTTTAATCTTTTCATCTCTTATTGCCTTTTCCTCTATACAACAGGGGGGCTCCATGGCAATAAGAGTAAGGATTTGAAGGAGATGATTTTGAACCATATCCCTTAATGCTCCCACTTTATCATAATAATTGGCTCTTCCCTCAACCCCTATATCTTCTAATGCAGATATTTGAACGTGATCTATAAAATTCCTATTCCATATGCCCTCGAAGATAATATTAGAGAATCTTAATCCAAATATATTTTGAACTGTCTCCTTTCCCAAAAAGTGATCAATCCTATAGATTTCCCCTTCTTCAAAATATTCCTTGGTGATCATATTTAGTTCCCTTGCAGAGAAAAGATCCATCCCAAAAGGCTTTTCTATAATTATCTTTCTTTTATTTTTTAAAGTTTTTAAGAACATTCCCAAGTTTTTTAGGGTATCTTTAAATAAGAAGGGGGGAATTGCAAGATAAAAAATTAGCTCTTCATCTTCTATAAAATTCTTTAGATTTTTGTAATCTATTTCTTTATCTAAATTTAAATTTACATATTCAAAAAGGGATAAAAAGGAATTATCAGAAGAGACTTCCTTTGAAAGGATATTAAGAAATTCCTTTTTTCCAACATTCTCTCTTCTTCCCGTTACAACAATCCTCTTGCATTTTATAAGATGAAAATTTTTAAAAAGATTGTATAAGACAGGATAGATTTTTTTTCTTGCTAAATCTCCTAATCCTCCCAAGATAAAAATACTAAAATCTTTCATTTTTCCCTCTTAAAATCTATATTTAATTTACTTGGGGTAGGACCCTTTTGATTTTGATATTTACTCCCCTTTTTCTTATAATATGGGGTCTCTGCTGGAGTTGTTAACCTATAAAAGGATATTTGGCATATCCTCATTCCAGGATATAAGGCAACAGGAACCCTATTTATATTGGAAAGCTCCAAAGTAATTTGCCCACAAAAACCTGGATCTACATACCCTGCAGTGGCATGAACTATAATCCCTAATCTTCCAAGACTTGATCTACCATCCACCCTTGCCACAAGAAAATCAGGAAGTCCCACAGTCTCAATAGTTGTTCCCAAGACAAATTCTCCAGGTCTTAAAAAGAAAGGCTCTTTATCCTTTACCTCAATAATTTCCATAAGATCTGAAGGATTATCCTTTGAGGGATCTATAAAGGCTCTTCCTTCCACTTTGAAATGTAAAAAGGAATTTCCTAATCTTAAGTCCACAGAGGAAGGCTGAATTTGCTCCTCAATATTTTCTAAGGGTTCTATAATTAAATCTTTCTTTTCTAAATAATTCCTTATATCCCTATCGCTAAGAATCAATTTTCAAACCTCCTTTTAAGTTGATTTCTATATATTATACCATCACTTAAATTTTTCTATGGGTAAAAATAGTACTTGAAAATTTTACTATAGGTAAATATAATAGGGTAAATTTTGAAAAAAGGAGGTAAGAATGGATTACGATACATTATATTTAGCTTATAAGCCCCTCCTTTATAAATATTTACATCTCCTTTACTCAAAGGAATTAGAATGGGAAGATTGGAAACAACAAGGAGAAATGATACTTTTAGAACTTATCAAAAGACATGATAAAAGTAAAGGATTTTTATCTAGTTATCTTAAAAAGAGTCTTTACTATGAGCTTCTTAATTATAAAAGAAAGCTAATCTCTAAGATAGATCATTTTGAGATTTTTCCCTCTGAAAATTATGAAACAATAAGAATAAATTTATCAAAGCTCTCAAAAAGGGAAAAAGAAGTTATAAATCTACTATATTTTGCAAGATATAGTGAAAGGGAAACAGCAAAATATTTAAAAATATCGAGAAGAAGCGTAAGAACTTATAAGAAAAGGGCATTGAGAAAATTAAGAACTACTAAATTACATTCATAAAGGCTTTTACTAAATTAGGATCAAATTGAATTCCAGAAAATTTTTTTAATTCTTCTATGGCCTCTTCCTTTGTTTTTTCCTCTTTGTAGGGCCTTCCTGATACCATTACTTCAAAGGCATCTACAATGGAAAAGATTCTTGAAACAAGAGGAATTTCTTCCCCCTTAAGACCTTGAGGATATCCAGAACCATCCCACCATTCATGATGGGAGAGAATAAGAGAGGCAATATGAGCTAACTCATGAGAGGCTTCTGCAATTCTATATCCCACCTCTGGATGGTTTTTTATTTCCTTCCATTCTTCTGGGGTAAGTTTATCAGTTTTTCTTAAGATCTCCTTGGGAATAGTAATTTCTCCTATATCATGAAAATGAGCAAGAAGAATTAATTCTTCCCTCTCAACATCAGAAAGATATAGAAAATCTGCAAGTCTTAATGACAATTCCTTTATTTTCTCCTCATGGGATCTATTTTCAAAACTAACCTCCCATAGGAGATTTTTAAGGGAAGAGATCATAGAATCTCTAAAGGTTTTTCCTTCAATTAATTTATTTCTATACATTCTATCCTCAGCAAGCCTCAAAATATCTTCAATACTTTCTTCTTCCCTTTCCTTTGTAGCAAATCCCAAGGAAATACTTAGTTGTATTAAATTATTCTCTCTATGATTATGATTTTCACAGTTTCTTTTGATTCTTTCGCATACCCTTTGAGCAGTGAACTTATCAGTCTTTGGAAGAAGAATAACAAATTCATCTCCTCCCCAACGAGCTATTATATCCTCTTTTCTACATGAGCTTCTAAGAACTTCAGAAATTCTCACTAAAAGCCTATCTCCTTCTTTGTGCCCAAAAGCATCATTTATAAGTTTTAATCCATTTAAATCTCCCATAATTATACTTAAGGGAAATTGTCTTTTAGTGTTAAGTCTATTTAATTCCTCTTCAAAGAATGCCCTATTATAAAGCCCTGTAAGTTTATCATGAAAGCTCATATACTTTATTTCTTCTTCCATCTTTTTCCTTTTTGTTATATCTTGAACAACTTCAAGAGCTCCAATTATCTCTCCCTTTTTATTTTTGATAGGATATCCCCTTATGTGATAAACTTTCCTAGAAGAAGTAACTATCTCTCCCTCTTCCCTTTTTCCTGTCTCCATAGCTCTTTTAACAGGACAATACTCACAAGGAGTATCCCTTTTATGCCAAATCTTATAACAATTTTTACCAATTAACTCCTGGGAAGAAAGATTAAGAGATTTTCCCGTAGCTTCATTAGCATAAAGAATTTTTAAATCTCTATCATAAAATATTACATGATCTTCTAAGGAGTTTAATATTAAATCTTTATAGTTTTTAGGATTCAAGTCCTTTTCCATATCTTCTTTAGATTCCCCTAAATTTTTTTATTTAATTATACTACGAGTTTTTGAAAATATAAAAGATGTCCTTTGTCAGCAAAATTGACTTGATAAGAATTTTGATATGATATTTTAATGTAAGGATAATATGTTTTATATTGAAGGAAGGAGGTTGGGAAAAATAATTTTTTAAATAAAAAATAAGGGGGATTAAGATTATGAAAAAATCCTTAAGTATTATTCTTCTTATAATTTTCTCCTTTGTTTTCCTAAATATTTCTTCAGGAGCAGAGACTAAGATAGAGATATGGAGTTGGAGATCGCAGGATGCAGAGGTTTGGGCAAGGGTAGAAAAAGAATTGAATAAAAAAGGAATTCCTGTAAAGATTGATTTTAGACCTTTTGTGCCCACGGAGTATGACGCGAAATTAATGTTAGCTCTTCAAGGAGGAACAGGTCCAGATATATTCTATTCTCGAAGATTTCCCGGAGGAAGAACTCAAGCTCTAATTGATGCAGGATTTATAGAGCCTCTGGATGGAAAAGTTAAGTTTACATATTTTACCAGTACTATTTTAAAATCTATAAGAAGTGGTGGTAAAACTTATGGGGTTCCCTTTGCTGTTCAAGTAGTTGGTATATTTTACAATAAAGACCTATTTGATAAGTTTGGATTAAAAGAACCTCAAACTTGGGACGAGCTTGTAAACATTTGCGAAGTTTTAAAGAAAAATAATGTAACTCCCTTCTTCATTCCTGGAAAAGAGGCTTGGACTTTAGCTATGCAACATGCTATGTGTGGGGTTAGTATTTTAGGTCCCGAGTGGATAAGGGATTTAACTAATGGAAAAGTAAATTTCTTAGACCCCAAATTTATCGATCTTAATAGAAGATTAAATGATCTAAAAAAATATTATCAAGATGGTTTTCTGGCAAATACTACTACAGATCAGGACGCTGCTTTTGCCTTTGGACAGACAGCTATGGTATTCTATGGTATATGGGGTTTTCAAATTTGGAGACAGCTTAATCCCAAGGTCAATGTAGGATACTTTATGGTTCCTCCTCTAACTAAGGATAGAAAACCTTATGCCTATGTCTATATGGATGGAGCCTTCGCTCTTACCACTTCTTCTAAAAACAAAGAAATGGCTCTTAAAGTTTTAGAATTTACAGCTACACCGGATTTTGGAACTATATTCTCTAATATAACCTTTAATATACCCGCAGTATTAGGGGCGAAGATTCCTGAGGAGCCATTGTTAAAAGAGGTTTTAGAAGTATATAGAAAAAATGCATCTCCATATGTTTATTGGGTGGGTTCTGTTTTTGTAACCCAAAAACCATCTCTCTATGATGATATACTCTCTCCTGGAATGCAAGCCATGTATGCTGGGAAAATAACTCCTGAAGATTTGGCAAAAATGGCTCAAGACGGGATATCTCAATGGTATAAACCTCTTATGAAGAAAAAGTAATAATACTCCCCTTCTTTATGAAGGGGAGTTTTTTATTATATTGGGAGGATAAATATGAAGATAAAATGTTTTTATTTTTGTGTTTTTGTTTTTCCTGCCCTTTTTCTTTATACTATCTTTGTAATTTATCCCTTTATCTCTAGCATTCATCTTAGTTTATTCTCATGGGTAGGGGTAGGGGCTAAAAAATATGTTGGACTAAAAAATTTTATAGATATACTCTTCGGAAATTTTAAAGGTGAATTTTTTAATGCTTTTTGGCATAATATTTACTTTTTTATTGTAGTTTCTATAATAGAAGTTTCTTTAGGTTTTCTTATAGCTTTAGGTTTAGCTTCTCAAATTAAAGGATATCATATATTTAGAAGTATTATATATTTACCCAATGTAATTTCTATGGTTCTTGTAGGGTTTATATGGGGATTAATTCTAAACCCTCAAATAGGATTAGTAAATCAATTTCTTAAGTTTATAGGTCTTTCCAATTTAGCAAAGCCTTGGTTAGGAGATCCAAATTTAGCTTTTAATACAATTATAGCAGTTAATATATGGAGGCATTTGGGATTTTATGTATTAGTTATGTTAGCCTCTATAATAGGAATTTTACCTGATTATATTGAGGCAGGATATATTGATGGTGCATCAAATTGGCAAATAATTAGGAAAATTATTATACCTATGACTCTTCCTACTGCTCAAACTTTAATATTACTTCTTTTTATCTGGTCCTTTAGTGTTTTTGAATTAGTTTATGCATTGGAAGGAGTACAAGCAGGTCCTTTTAGAAGTACCGATGTTTTAGGGACTCTTTTTTATAGAACTGCTTTTGGGGGATTAGGAAGTGCAAGAATGGATTTAGGATTGGGAGCAGCTATTGTAACCTTGATGTTTATTTTTATTCTTCCTGTTTCTTTTATATATGTTCGTTTAGTGGAAAGGAGAAGACAATAAAATGCTAAAATTAGGGAAAAATTCTAAAATTATTATTTTTATTTTATTTATTGTTTATTCGATAATAATTATAACCCCATTTTTAAATATTGTTATAAATTCTTTTAAAACATTAGGAGAAATCTTTTTAGCTCCTTTTTCTCTCCCATCTCAATTAAGATGGGAAAATTATAAAGAAACATGGAATAAAGCTAATTTAGGAATGGCATATTTAAATAGCTTTTTAGTATCAATTTTCTCTGTTTTGGGAATCTTAATTATATCCTCTATGTTTGCATTTATATTATCAAGATATACATTTCCTTTAAGAAAGGTTTTGTACCTTTATGTTATCGCAGGATTAGCATTTCCTGCGAGATTAGCTATTATTCCCATATTTATAATGTTAAGAGATTTAAAACTTTTAAATTCAAGAATAGGTTTAATTCTTCTTTATATGGGAACAGGAGTACCTTTTTCTGTCTTTCTTTTGAAAAACTTTTTAGATGATATTCCGAAGGAATTAGAAGAGTCTGCACAAATAGATGGAGCAAGCCCTTGGATGATTTTTACCAATATTGCTTTGCCTTTAATAAGACCTGCTTTAGTCGTAGTTGCAATTGTTAATTTTGTCTCTATATGGAATGATTTCTTTTTTCCATTAATCTTAATAAGTGATCGTTCAAAGGAAACTATCCCCTTAGCGGTCTCAGTATTTTATGGAGAATTTTCTAATCAGTGGCATCTCCTGTCTACTGCATTATGGTTAGCAGTGGTACCTGTTATGGTTATATATGCCTTTATGTCTCGAGAATTTATATCTGGTATGACACAGGGAGCTTTTAAATAAAAGAAAAGACTTTTTCCTCTCTGGCTTTTTGAGTTACATAATGACACATATCATACTTTATCTTTCCTCATTTTCGTGTTATAATTTTTCAAAAAAGTGCTACTTTTAAAGGGAGGTATTGAAGATGCATATACCTGACGGTTATTTAGGACCACAGACTTATGGAAGTATGTTTGTAGTTATGATGCCCTTCTGGATTAGAGCATACAATTATATTAAAAAAACCCTTAAAAATCGTCATATTCCCCTCCTTGCTTTAGGAGCAGCTTTCTCCTTTGTAATAATGATGTTTAATATTCCAATTCCAGGAGGAACCACAGGACATGCGGTAGGGGGTGTTTTACTCGCTATACTCTTAGGTCCTTGGACAGCATCCCTTATTATATCTATTGTATTGATTATTCAAGCATTAGTTTTTGGAGACGGAGGAATTACTGCAATAGCAGCAAATTGCTTTAATATAGCAGTAGTTATGCCCTTTACTGGATATTATTTTTATAAGATTATTAAAGGGAATTATCCTTTATCCTCAAAAAGAAGTTTAATTTCTGCAGGAATTTCTGCATATTTGGGACTAAATATGGCAGCTTTTTTTACAGCTATAATGCTGGGAATCCAACCATATATTTCAAGGTCCCAAAATGGTACTCCCCTTTATTGTCCCTATCCTTTAACGGTAACTATTCCTGCTATGATGCTGGAACATTTATTACTTTTTGGTTGGATAGAGGCTATAATAACTGTGCTTGCCCTTTACTATTTAATAAAAACTAATATGATAAAGGAGTGGGAAAATGCGTAAACTTTGGAGTATTATTCTATTTCTTTTAATTCTTTCCCCATTAGGTATTATCCTTCCTTATATATTTAATTCAAAAGATGCATGGGGAGAATGGGGTCCTGAGGATTTAAAGGAGCTTATTGGATATATACCAGAAGGGCTTGAGAAATTATCTTCCCTTAGTAAACCAATATTTCCAGATTATAATTTAAAAATTTGGGAGGATGGAAGTTTACTGCAACAATCCTTGGGATATATAATTACTGGTTTAATAGGAGTAGGGATAGTAGTGTTAATTGTCTATTTATTGGGGAAAGTTGCTATAAAAAATGAATGAGTAATTTTATAGATAAAACATTAAAGGATATAAATAAGATATTAAGGGAAACTCTTCTTTTTGAGGAGATAAAGGAATCCTTTTTATCTAAAATAAATGAAAAAATAAAGGTAATTTCTTTGATTTTTGTGCTTATCTTTCTAAGTTTCTTCCAAAAACTTAGTTCAATTATTATCCTCTATCTGTTTAGTATATATTTAGGATATATTGGGAAGATTAATATAAAGGTTCTTTTAAAAAGAACATGGACTTTTATCCCATTTTTTACTCTTATTATTGTTATACCCTCTATATTTATGATTCCAGGCAAACTTTCCTTGGGATTTACAATGGAAAGTTTAATAAGCGCCATAAGATTTGTATTGAGGGTTGCAACCTCAATTTCATATATTCAAATTTTTATTCTGACAACTCCTTGGACAAAAATTTTCTCAGGTTTAAAGGGTATCGGAATATCCTCTCTTATTATAACTATCTTTATTATGACCTATAGGTATATACTTCTTTTATTAAAAATAGCAGAAGATCTATATCTTGCTAAAAAAAGCAGAACTATTAATATAAATTGGAAAAGGGAGCAAATTTGGATAGGAAATACCATTGGTATTTTAGCAGTTAAAACTCATGAATTATCTAAGGAAGTTTCTCAAGGAATGCTTTCAAGAGGGATAACAAAGGATTTAATATTTCCTAATAATAGCAGAATTTCCTCTAAAGATATCTTAGTATTAATTTTTATAATATTTATCCTTTTTATTCTATATATCGAGGTATAAAAGATGAAAAGCTTTAAAAAACCCATATTTAAATTAGAAAATGTAAGTTTCTATTATCTTGATCATAAAGTAGCTCTTTCATCAATAAATTTAGAAATATACGAGGGAGAAAGAATCTGCCTACTTGGTCCCAATGGTTCTGGAAAAACTACCCTCTTGAAGATTCTTGATGGGCTTTTATATCCCCAAGAGGGAAAGGTTTTTGCTTTTTCCAAAGAAATTAAAGAGAAGACCTTTGATGATCCTGAATTTAATAGGTTTTTTAGAAAAAATGTAGTTTTATTATTTCAAAATGTAGAGGCTCAACTTTTTTCTCCAAGGGTAGAAGATGAGATATCCCTTGGATTAATACAACTTGGCTTGAAACCAGAAGATATAAAAGAAAGGGTAAAGAATATATCAGGATTCTTTCATATAGAGCATCTTTTAGAAAGATCTCCTTATCAATTAAGCGAAGGAGAAAAAAAGAAAGTTGCCTTAGCTTCCCTTCTTGTTATTGATCCATCTATTATACTTCTTGATGAACCAACAAACGGACTTGATCCTAAAAGTGCAAAGGAATTTATAAAATATATAAAGGAACTTGAAGTTCGAGGGAAAACTGTAATTACAGCAACCCATGATTTAAATATAGTCCATGAAATTTCTGATAAAGTATATATATTAGGTGAGGATAAAAGAATCTTAAGGATAGGAAAAACCGAAGAAATTTTAAATGACAAAAAATTTTTAGAAGATACAAATTTAATTTAGCTAATGTAATATAAATCACATTTAATTTTTTTATATCCATTTTATAATCTAAAGGAAACTTAAAAAATATTTTAAGGAGAATATCCTAAGATGAAAAAGATATCCTTAATTATTTTCCTTTTTCTTCTTACAATTTTAAGCTTTTTAGCGGTAGCTAAAGAGGCACCCCAGTATGGAGTATTGACTGCAGGACATGGGCAGAGGATAACCTTTTCCACTCCCTTTTCTCAGATTCCAGTAGTTTTGACATCAGCACAAATTGGAGGAAAAGCGGTATCAAGCTGTGCTGTAGATGTAACTCCTCAAGGTTTTTGGATATCATTAGTGGATGATAAAGGGAATACAGTGCCTTCTGCATGGGTTCAGTGGATAGCTTTTATACCAGATTCCTCTTTAAAAACTGCAGGAGCTATCATTAAAGCAAGTCATGGAGATCATATTTCCATCTCTCCATCCCTTCCAGGGACACCTGTTATAGTGACCAATGCCCAATTAGGAGGAAAAGCATTAATAAGTGGAGCTATGAACAACTCTCCCTCTGGCTTTGATCTTTACTTAGTGGACCATGAAGGTAATCCAGTAAAGGATGCATGGTTACTTTGGGGAGCTATCTGTCCAGATCCAGTAAATGGATTTAAGGGCGAAGTAAAATTAAGGAGTAATGGAGATAATATAAAATTTACCCCACCCTTTGATAAAGATCCTGCTTATGTATTATCTGCCCAACCAGGAGTAATAGCAGGAGCAGTAAATAATAGAAAGGATGGATTCTTAATCTCCTTAGTGAAACATGATGGAACTCTTGCTCGAAATGTATGGGCTCAGTGGCTTGGATTCGCTGGAAGATAAAAATCTCCTAAGGGAGAGGATCTTTCGTCTCCCTTTAAATTTATTTTATTAGCACTACACTTACATCGTTTACATTAGTATGAGTGGGACCTGTTTTTATTAAATCTCCTAATTTTTCAAAAAAGTGATAAGAATCATTATTTAAAAGATAAGTTTGAGGATCCATATTTAATCTTAGAGCTCTTTCAACTGTACTTCCATCAGAAAAAGCTCCTGCAGAATCTGTAGGGCCATCCCTTCCATCGGTTGCAAAGGAAAATAGAAGAATATCATCAATTCCTTGGGCTTCTATTGCAAAAGATAAGGCAAGCTCTTGATTTCTTCCTCCTAATCCCTCTCCCCTTAATGTTACTGTTGTTTCTCCACCAAAAATTAATGCACAAGGGGGAGATATGGGACTTCTTGAAAACTTTATTTCTTTTACTATTCCTGCTATTACCTTAGCTACTTCCCTTGCTTCTCCCTCTAAAAATCCAGTAATAAGAAGAGGATTAAATCCAAAAAATCTTACCCTTTCCACTACTTTTTCTAAACAATCTCTATTGGATAAAATTATAGTAGTAAAGTGTCTTTCATCAATATCCTTTGGTGTTTCTGGGATTTTTCCAAGTATACCAGAATTTATTACATTCCTTACCCTTTCTGGTATCTTATCCCAAAGATCATATTTTTTTAAAATTTTATATGCATCATTAAAGGTTGTAGAATCAGGAACAGTAGGGCCCGATGCAATTGTATCAATAGAATTTCCAATAACATCAGAAATAGCAAGAGTAATTATTGTCCCTTTACATGCTTTTGCCAATTTTCCTCCCTTTATTCTACTTAAATGTTTCCTTACCGCATTTATTTCTTGAATCCTTGCAGAACAAGAAAGAAGAAGTTTTGTCGTCTCAATTTTATCCTCTAAGGAAATTCCCTCACAGGGCAAAGGAAGAAGAGCAGATCCACCTCCTGAAAGAAGAAAGATTAAAAGATCATTTTCCTCTAAGTTCTTAACAAAATCAAGGATCTTTTCTGCATTTTTCATTCCCCTTTCATCAGGAAAAGGATGAGAAGAGTAAAGAATTTTAATTTTATTATCTATTTCTCCTTCATACCCATAGGGAACAACAATATAGCCCCCTTCAATTATATCTCCCATTATATCCATAGTAGCTTCCACCATAGGAAGGGAAGCCTTCCCCACAGAAAGAAGATATACTTTACCCTTAATAAGATATTCTCTATCCTTAACTTTTATCTTCCTTTGATCCTTATCGTAAAAAAGATACTTTTTAACAGCTAATTTAGGATTAACTGCTTCTAAAGATGATTTAATAATATTCCAAGCAAATTCCCTCATTCTTTTATATCAAAGTTTATATTATCGAAAAGAATTAATGAAAAAGTTTCCATAAGTGAGGGATAAACCCTATCTTCTATTCCTATTACATTCTTCATAGGTAGGTCCTTCTTGATCTTACTCCTTAACACAAAACCACCTCCTGTATTTGTGCCCATCTGATAAATCTCCCTCCTCTTTAACAAAATTATTTTTACCTTATCTAACTTTACAGAAAATTTTTCGTTCTTTCAATATAAAAATTTATACTAAAATATTTTAAATAATATTATAATTAGGGAAAATCTTTTCTATTATCTTTTCATCCCTTAGCTTGGATATTAGTTTGTGGGAAACAAATGTTAATATTAGAAGAAAATTATAAAAAATTTTTAAATCTTAACACCTTCCTATAGGATTAAGTTTTGATCCTTTACCTTAAAGAAAATCTAATAATAGATGGGAAATGGAAAATAATATTTTTTAAGATTTGTTCCATAAAGGAAACTCCTAATATAGAGGAAATAATAAAATTTTTAGAGGGAAAGGACTTTATTATGTAAAGTTTATTTTTTCTTTCTTTTCGTATTATTCAATTTCCCCTTTCTCTAATAAATCAAGAAATTTTTGAGCTATTTCAGGATCAAACTGTCTTCCCATATTATTTTTTATCTCCTTTATAATTTCCTCCTTAGATAAAGCCTTTCTATAAGGTCTATCGGATTTCATTGCAGAATATGCATCTGCAATGGAAAGAATTCTTGCAAGAATAGGTATATCCTTTCCCTGAAGATTTTGGGGATATCCTCTACCATCATATCTTTCATGATGATATAAAACTACCTGAAGGAGTTTTTCCATTTTGGGTAATTGATTCAAGATAAGATATCCTAATCTTGGATGTTCCTTTATAATCTTCCATTCTTCCTCGGTTAAAGAGCCCGGCTTTTTGAGTATATTAGTAGGAATACCTATTTTACCTATATCATGAAGCTTCCCTGCAAGGGCCAAAACTTCCAAATCTTCCTTTGAAAGACCTAATTTTTCACCAAGCTTTACTGCATATTTTGCTACATCTTGAGAATGGGTAAAGGTATAGTTATCCTTATTATCAATACCAGTAATTAATCCTAAGAATATATCAAATTTAGGTGGAGGAACCTTTTGAAAATCTAGTGTTTGATATATAGTAGCATATTGTCCTCCTCCTAAGGTTTTTGCCTTATACATAGCTGTATCTGCTAATGTTAATAGTTTTTCAGGATCATCGGTATCTGTAGGATAAGAAGCAATACCTATACTTATTCTAATAGGGATTTTCTCATTATTTGGTGTGGATATATAGGTTTTACTTAAATTATCTAAGATCCTTTCGGAAATTTTTATTGCTCCCTTTATAGGGGTTTCAGGGAGAATTATAGCAAACTCATCTCCACCATATCTTCCCACAATATCTACCCTTCTACAGGATTTTCTAATTAAATTAGCAAGCTTTTTTAACACCTCATCCCCAAAGGAATGTCCATAGGTATCGTTAAATAATTTAAAATCATCCACATCAATAACAATAGCCGAAAGAGGATGTTTATACCTTTTAATTCTTAATATCTCATTATTGAAGGCCTCCTCTAAGGCTCTTCTATTGAGAATTCCCGTTAGGGGATCAGTGGTAGCAAGTTCCTTTGTTTTCTGGAAAAGACGGGCATTCTCAATAGCAGTTGAAAGAAAATTGGATATGGTGGTTAATAATTCAATACTTTTATCTGAATATATATCGCTTTCCCTATTGTGTTTAAGAATTAAAGCTCCAATAGATTTATTCCCTGATATTATAGGGATACATAAAATACTTTTTGTTTTTATTGGATCTTTCCTCAAAATATAACTTTTACTTTCTAAGGCTTCTAAAATTAATAATTCGTCATTTTTTGTTAGCTTTTCATTTTCATCCCGAATATTTTTTGATACAATTTCAAACTTTTCTCCACAACTATTATTACGTAATACTAAATAGAAGGCAGAAAATTCAAAAAGTCTTGGAATTTGCTTGGAAATAACATCAAAGATAACCTCTAATTCTATAGAGGAAGTAATACTACTTCCTATCTCGTTTAAAATAGAAAGCTCATTAATGTAGCTTTCAAGCTCCAATTCATACCTTTCTTTCTCCTCAAAAAGAAATGCCCCTTGTAATCCTGCACTAATTTGTGCCCTTAGAATCTCATATATTACCCCCAATTGAGGACCTATCTCGAAGAGGGCATAGCCCCAAGATTTTTCTTGATAATAGAGGGGCTCGACAATAAAGATAACTCTCCTTTCAGGAAGATATTTTAAGGGGATAATCTCATTAACGGGGAAGGATTCCCAGTGCTTTTCTTTATGATCATATCCAATTAGAATTTTACCTGTTTTATAAGGGGGTTCTTTATCATCATATAAAACTATATAAAAGGTTTTTACTCCTAATTTTGGAATATTCTCTTTAACTTCTCTTACAATATTCTCCCTTTTAAAACTTGAGATTAAATTTATCCCTGTATAAGCCAAGTCATTTGTTTGTTGTTCTATTATCTTTCTTCTATAGCCTTGAACCCTCTCTGCATAATCACTTATTATAACCCTTGCTTGATGCCACAGATTTTCAGAGAAATAGGTTTCTTCCTCTTCCAAATAGTTATATAAAAATTTTCTTAATAAAGAAATATATTCCTGAAAAATCCCTAAAGAAGGAATAAATTTTTCCTTCAGTTTCAGATTTTTCTCTAAGGTACGGAGAAAGTAATTAGATTCCTTTTTACTTAGATTATAAATAAAATTCCTGTATATTTCCCCTAAAATATCTTCTTCAACATTTCCTAAGTTATCTTCAACATATTTAATAAATTTCCCTTCTAAGGATAAGAGATTATTGCAAAATATAATTTCTTCTTTATTTTCTACCTTTGCCCTTTCAATACCAGAATACTTACATCCACAGGAATCTCTAATAACTAAATTGGTGGAAAGAGTTATGATCCCTGGGAAAGCTTGTCCCGATATGAGACCAACTATTGTCTCTAAGGCTTTCCATCCTATGCCCTTTAGAGGTTGCTGAACAGTGGTAAGGGGAGGAGTTATAAGACTTGCTTCTTCAACATCATCAAAACCAGTTATCCTTAGATCCTCGGGTAAAATATATCCCCTTTCCTTAAGCTCATCTATAGCTCCAAGAGCCATATCATCATTGGAAGATACCAGAACATCAAAATCGATTTTTCCTTTATCTAAAAAATACTTAACTGCTTCTCTTCCAGTATTATGAAGGAAATCTCCATAGAAGATATTTTCTTGCGATATTTCAATATTATAATTTTTAAGAGTTTCCATAAATACTTTATATCTTATTTGGGCCTCCATATTTTGAAGGGGACCAGTAATAAATGTAAATTTTTTATAACCATGATCCTCAATTAAGTGTATCAAAAGATCCCTAAATCCCCTTTCATTATCTACAATTATGCTAGTGACCCCCTCCACAGGAAGACCTATACTTACGGTGGGCATTTGTAAGGAGAAATTTCTACAAAAATTTTTTGTCTCTTCCAATGTTGTATCAGAGCTTAAAGCAGATGAGAAAATTATAACTCCATCTACACTTTTTTTAGAAACTAAATTGTAAATTATATTTCCTTGTTTCTCGTAATCTCGAGGTGAATTTAAAGTTTTTCCTGTAAAACAATAAAGATCAATATTATAATATTCTCCTGCAGAAAATATTCCTGAAAGAATTTCCCACTGATAATTATATAAATTATCTACAATTATTCCTACTCTTTTTCTCATTTATTAAACCTCCTTGATAAGAAGGTTACTACAGGATATTACTTAAGGATTTTTTTAATGACTCTTCGTAGTAGGGAAGATCATCCATATTGTAGAGCTTTAAAATGTAGTTTTCTAAGACAGAATAAAGGGGCCTTTTGGCAGGAGCTTTATAAGTTTCTGGAGTTATTTTTATGATCTTCTCCTTTGAAAAACCTAAAAACTCTGCTACTTTGCATGCAAAATCATATCTTGTTATTACCCCTTTATTTACTATGTGATATGTACCGTATAATTTTGTTTTTGATAGCTCTTTTACTTTTCTTACCAAATCTCCAGCATAGGTACATGAGGCATAATGGTAGTTAGTAAAATACATTTCTTTTCCTTCTTTTAAACCGTTATAAATTTGAGTTAAAGCATTATTGCCATATTCCCCAAAAACATAGGAAGTTCTAATAATAAAATATTTTCTGCAAAATTCTTTTGTAAAAATCTCTCCTGCAAGTTTTGTCCTTCCATATACATTTATAGGATTTGGAGGATCAAACTCCGTATAAGGAGAGTTTTTTTCGCCAGAGAAAACATAATCAGTACTTATATATATTAATGGAATATCAAGAATTGAGCATGCAATAGCTATATGTTTAGTTCCAAGGGCATTTGTTTTCCATGCTTCATCAGGATTTTCCTCACATAAATCAGGAGATCTAATAGCAGCAGGATGGATTATTAAATCTGGTTTTAAACTGATAATTTTCTCAATTGTCTCCTTTTCCTCTATATTTATATCTTTATGAGAGAGAGGTATAATCTCTTCTTCCTCAAAAGCTTTAACAAAGTATTGTCCTAAAAATCCCTGCGCACCTGTAATTAAGACTTTCATATATATTATTAAACCATTTTTTAATATAATTTTTCAAGTTATATAATAACTGATCTGTGATGAAAAAGGGACTACAGGTCAGAATATACAGATGTTGAAGAGGAGAAAAATTTGTTGATATAATAAATTTTATGAAAGATGGTATTATTTTTATTTTTAGTTTTCTTTTAGGAATAGGTGGAGGAAGTTTTGGCGCTGTAATTTACTTTTTAAGTAATATCTATAAAATTAAAAATTTAGTTTCATCATTTAAAAAATTAAATCCGTTCCTATTTTTCTTTATGCTTAGTTTCTTTTTGTCATCAGTCCTTTCTCCCTTTAGAGCCTTTTCCTTAGCTAATTTTTTGGTTCTTTTCTTTATGTTTATTATCTATATTTTTTTGACAAAGGAAGAATTTGATGAAAGTAAGAGGGAAAGATTTTGGGATTATTTTATCTTTGGAACCTCTTTGATAGCTTTCTCAGGAATAACCGTATTTTTTTATAAGGATTTTTATGCGGAAACTTCCTTTATTGGGAAAAATGGATTAGGAACTTTGCTGGCTACAGGGATTCCTATTATACAGGGAAAGATAATAAATAATCCAAAAGATAATTTATGGTACTATCTTTGCCTATTTATCACTATTACGGGTTTGATACTCACCATGTCTCAAGGAGCAATTATAGGATTTATAGTAGGAGAGATTTTATTCTTTATTTTAGGGGATAGAAAGGTTAAAAGGAATATTCTAATTTTAACTCTATTAGGCCTTTTTATATTATCTTTTTTCCTTGTTAAATCATTGATTGTAGGAGATGGTTTATTTTCCTTTTTCAAAACAAGGATAGATCCCTTTTCCAGTTCCAAAACCCAAAGAATTCTTATATGGAAAACAGCTTGGAAGATATTCTTGGATTATCCTATAACAGGAGTGGGATTTGCATCCTTTAGCAAGATATATCCTATATATAGATTGCCAGGAGCTATAGAAGAGAGTATGTCTTTTGCCCATAATCTTCCTCTTAATCTTCTTGCTGAAACAGGAATATTAGGGTTTTTAGGTTTTCTTGCCTTATTTATTAGGGTTATTTTTTCGGGATTTAAGAGCTATTTTAAGGAAAAAAATCCTTTTATCCTTTCTTTATTAAGTAGTTTTTTAATCTATATGACCCATCAGTTATTTGATGGAACTATGTGGTCCTTTCATTTAGGTATCATCTTTTTTGTTTTTATAGCCTTTTTAGATTATGAAAAATAGAATTCTTTTTCTTCTTCCCTATTTTGGTATAGGGGGTACAGAGATTCATGTTATTGAGCTTATCAATGCTTTAAAAGATACCTATGAAACAAAGATTGTAGCTCCTTATGGTAGAGGTGTGGAGCTTTTAAAGCAATATAATATTTCTTATTCGGAAGTGCCTTTATTGTCCCTTTTAAATTATGGAAAATATCTTGATTCCTTAAGGAAAATTATCTTAGATTTTAAACCAGAGATTATCCATGTTCATGGAGCTCATGAACTCACCTATTTAGCTAAAAGAGTTTCCCCTTCTACTCCCATAATATTTACATGTCATGGATACAATTCAGATTATCCCCTTTTAGATTATAAATTTTCCGCCTTTTTTAATAACAAGTATAGTAAAAAGGTGATAGCAGTCTCAAATTATGAAAGGATAAATTTGTTAAAGGCAGGATTATTAGAAAATAAGTTAGTAGTTATCCATAATGGTATTCATGAGAATAAAGATAGAAGAGAATTGCCTATAAAAATTGATGGCTTTATCTTAGGGACTTGTTCTCGTCTTGACAAAAAGAAGGGAATTAATTATCTCATTGAGGCTTTCCAAAAGATAAGAGAGAAAGTTAAAGATATTCATTTGGTTATTATAGGAGATGGAAAGGAGAGAGGGAATTTAGAAAAACTTGTTTCTCAGGATAATAAAAAATATGTTCATTTTCTTGGAAATATTCCCGAAGCAAGATCTTATTTTCATAATTTTCATTTATTTATACTTCCCTCTTTAAATGAATCCTTCGGAATTGTAATTTTAGAGGTCATGAGTCAAAAAATACCTGTAATAGCTACAAGAGTGGGAGGTATACCAGAAATTATTAAGGACGGAGAGACAGGAATTTTAGTGCCCCCAAAAGATGTAAAAGTATTAAAAGAAGCTATTATTGATCTTCTCAAGAATGAAGATCTTAGGAATAAGATTGGAGAAAGGGGATATATAAGGTATAAGGAGAACTTTACTTTAGAGAAGATGGTAGAAAAGATTTCTAAAATTTATGAGGAGATTCTTTTTAATTCCTCTAAATAGATCTTGTTAAGTACTCCTGAGAGAATAATGGTAGAAAGAGTGTTATATCCTCTTTTTTCAGCCCATCTCCAAAACCTTTCCACATTTCTTTCATTAATTAATCCAAAGATTCTTTGTATAAAATTTCCTATCTCGTAGACTTTTCCAAATTGTATCATCATTTTTACTTCAAGGATTGGATGTTTTTTATAAAAATATATAGCAGATCTTGCTCTTTCCCTTTCTTTTTCAAAAAGATAGGAGAGATTTTTTAAATTAGGGGGAATAGTAAGATGCCATACCCTTACTTTATCTGAATTTATAAGTTTTATATTTAGTTTTTTAAGTCTAATTCCAAGTTCTAAATCTTCCCATCCATAGAAGGTGAAGTTTTCATCAAAAAATCCAGTCTTTAATAATGTTTCTTTTGATACACTTGCATTTCCAGTGGCGAAAAAAGCTGAAGAGATATCCCTTAGTTTAAATTTTTCCTCCCATGGTTTTTCCCAGTTATAAGTGTTTATTACAGGTCCTTGAACTAAAACTTTAAATTTATTTTCTCTTTGAATTTCATAGTGATTTTTAAGAAAATCTCTATTTACAAATATATCGCTATCAATAAATATAATTAATTTTCCTTTAGCTATATTTAGAGCTAAGTTTCTTGCATGGGCAGGTCCCTTTCTTTCAGAAGAGTATATATATTTCAAGTTTTTATAAATACTTTTGAGATTTTCAATATAATCTTTGGTTTCATCAATTGATCCATCATCAGATACTATTACCTCATATTCTCCTTCAAAATCTTGGTTTAGTATTTGAGGAAGAACAATCTCTAAAAGCTTTCTTCTATTATATGTAGGAATAATTACACTTACATGCATAGGTTAAATTATATCAAATTATAAAGAGATTTAATATTCTTATAGATATTCTTCCTCTTTAAAACATAAAAAAGCCGATAAATTTTTTATTTCTTTTTACATGGAAATTAGAGTATTAGTTCTTGTTAATATGATTAGGGATTGCAAGTTATTAGAAAAATTTGAAAAAGATTTTATAGCAAAGGATAAGATGAGCTTTGAAGAAGCGATAAAACTCTTCGAGGCTATGTGGAATGAAGCTATATCATTAAATTTCTATCCCCTAAAGATCCCCTCGAAGGTATCGAAGTAGATATTAGAATAGTGAAGATATTAAATAAATTATAATGTTTGAAGAACTTTTAGCAAAAATTGGGGAAGCT
>CALHLF010000075.1 GCA_938034905.1 uncultured bacterium
GCAACCTATATTTTCTCCTTCTCTAATAATTCTTTCCACAATATCAGGAGAAAGATCATCATCTCTTGTATAGTTTCCTGCATAGCACCCAATACAGTTTAAATTACATCTCATAGTGGGACTTATTAGTATGGTATAGGGAGCAGGAATCTGCAAATTCTTCTTGTTTAACTGGTCAAAGTTAACCCAAAAGAAAGCGACATTTATAAGGAGAAGTCTTAAAATTCTACCAGCATATTCATGATCATAATAGGTAAAAATTTTATGGAGTAATCTCTGTACTTCAGGATTTGTTTTAAACATATCTTCTACCGAAATTACAATATTTTTTGTATCTTCGTCGGGACTAAATCTTTTTGCTATATTCAAAAGTTTAGGGATTCTTTTCTCATAATCTTTAGCAGAATAATGAAAAGCCTTTTCAAATATTAAGCCAGCAAGATGCATTTTCAACTTAGTTAAATTATACATAATTTATACCCCCTTAGTAAGAATTTCTATAAAGAAAATTATAATTCTTTTAATGTTTAATGTCAAAATTAGGCGCTTTTAAGAAGAAATCAGTATTTTAGAGGAATAAAGGAAAAAGATATTACATGCTTATAAAACAAGTATTTTTCTTATCTTGGTGCAGGTCCTGTAGAACTTCTAACTACTAAATATGTTTGAATATAACTCACCATTCTTTCTCCCTTTTCCATTAATCTTAAAAGAAGCTCTGCAGCTCTACTCCCTACTTCATGTTGAGGAAATACCACGGTAGTTAAGGGAGGGTTAACATAAGAAGCTATAATTATGTCATCTAATCCTACAATTGATATGTCCTGAGGAACTTTTAATCCTTGATTGATAGCCTCCCTTAAAGCTCCTATCGCCATCATGTCATTAGATGCAAATATAGCTGTAGGTCTTGGATTCATATTTAATATTTTTTTCATTGCCTCCTCTCCACTTCTCATTTTAAAATCTCCTTCAATAATTCTATCTTTTCTTAATGGAATATGATAACGACTTAATGCAGTTCTAAAAGCTCTTAATCTTGCCTGAGCAGTCTCAAGATCTTGAGGACCTGTAATAATAGCAATATCTGTATGTCCTAAATTTACAAGATGAGTTACTGCCTCTGAAATTCCTGATTGAAAATCTACAAGTAGCCCACTTACATCTAATCCCTCAATACTTCTATCAAAAACCACTACAGGTATTTCATGAAGTTTGAGAAGATCTATAACAGAATCGTCTAATCTATTAGTCATTATTATCACTCCATCTACATGTCTATCAATAAACCTTTTCACTGAGGTACAACCTAAATCGGGATCATAGTCTGTATTACATAGAAATATGCTATATCCATTTTTTAACATAACACTTTCTACACCTCTTATTACCGCTGGATAAAAGGGGTTTGTAACATCACTTATTACCAATCCTATAGTATATGATTTTCTTGAAAGTCTTTTAGATTCAGGTATGTATCCTAATTTTTGAGCAATTTTTAAAATTTTAGATTTTGTTTTTGGATTCAAAGCTCCCTTATTATTAAGAGCAAAAGAGACAGCAGAGACAGAAACTCCTGCCTCTTTTGCAATGTCTTTTAAAGTTACTCTTTTTTCATTTCGTGTTCTTTCCTCTCTCATGATTTCAATCTCCTATTAAATATAATTTTTTACTAAATAGTATAAGAAAATTTTCCCAAAATTACAATATATCATAGCCAATATAGGGTACTTGACTTTTTATAAAAAATCTTTTATATTTTAAGTAAAGATTTTAGTAAAAGGAGGTGGGCAAAAAGAGAGATTTAATTATTTTTTGACATCTAAATTTATTATTGGAGGTGAGGGGATAGAGGTATCATATGAAAAAAGTTTTTGTAATTTCAATATTAAAATGGATATTACTTTTTTTTATTCTTTTCTTTTTTTTATTTCCTATATATTGGTTAGTAATAACAGCTTTTAAGCCTTCTCAGGATTGGTTTTCATGGCCTCCTATTATTATTCCTCGTCAACTTACTTTTGAAAATTTTACGGGTCAATCTCGAGGATTTGAAGGGAGCCTAAGTTCATCTATCGAAAATATAGTCCCTTATTTAAGAAATAGCTTAATTATAGCATTAATTACATCTGCTATATGTACTATAATTTCCTCCTTAGCTGCATATTCCATAGCTCGTTTTAAAACAGGAGGAAGAAGACTTGCTTCCTGGATTGTTTCTATCAGAATGTTACCCCCAATTGCGACAGTTTTACCTGTATATCTTCTTTTTAAAAATTTAAGAATCTTAGATACCTGGCTTGCGGTAATTCTTGTTCATTTGGTATTTACTATTCCCTTTAGTACATGGGTATTAATCTCATTCTTCAATGGAATCCCTAAAGAATTAGATGAGGCTGCATATATAGATGGAGCATCAGTTTGGAAAACCTTTATATATTTAATATTTCCCCTTAGTGCCCCTGGTGTTGCTGCTATGGCTACATTATCTTTTATTATGAGCTGGGGTGAATTTTTAATCGCTTTAATTCTTACTAGTAGTGTTAAATCTCAAACTTTACCCATATTTTTAGGAAGATATATTACAGGTTTTCGAATTGCATGGGGACCTTTGGCAGCTGCTGGATTAGTAATAATGATACCTGTAATAATATTTTCTTTCGCTATGCAAAGATATTTATTGAGAGGATTAACTTTTGGTGCAGTAAAATATTAATAAATTATAAAAATGGAGGTATAAAAATGGGGAAATATGCTATAGGGTTAGATTTTGGAACAAATTCAGTAAGGGCATTAGTAGTTGATATCTCTACTGGAGAAGAGGTAGGAACTTATGTTTTTAATTATGAGAAGGGGGAAGATGGAATTATATTAGATCCTAAAAATCCTAATGTAGCAAGACAACACCCAGAAGATTATGTAAAGGGTTTAGAAGTTTCTATAGAGGAAGCATTAAGGGATGCAGAAAGAAAAATAAAAGATTTTAATAGAAAAGATGTTATTGGTATAGGAGTAGATACCACTGGAAGTACTCCTATTCCTGTTGATAGAGAGGGAAAGCCTTTAGCTTTTCATGAAGAATTTAAGGATAATATAAATGCATTAGCATGGCTTTGGAAAGATCATTCCAGTCATGAAGAAGCAGAAGAGATAACAGAACTTGCGAAGAAAAGAGGGGAACCATATTTAAAAAAATATGGTGGAGTTTACTCCTCTGAGTGGTTTTTCTCTAAAATTTTACATTGCCTCAGGACAGATCCAAAGGTATTTGAAGCAGCATATAGTTGGGTAGAATTAGCAGATTTCATTCCTGCTCTATTAACAGGAAAAATGAAACCAGAAGAGATAAAAAGAAGCGTATGTGCTGCAGGACACAAAGCAATGTATAACCCTATTTGGGGAGGACTTCCTAGTAAAGAATTCCTAAGGGAGTTGGATCCAAAGCTTGCAGAATTAAGAGACAGACTCTATGATAAAGCATATACTGCTGATATTCCTGCAGGAAATATATCTCCTTATTATGCAAAGAAGTTTAATCTCTCAGAGGATGTAGTGATAAGTGTTGGAGCTTTTGATGCTCATATGGGAGCAGTAGGTGCGGGAATTAAACCAGGAATATTGGTTAAAGTAATTGGGACATCTACATGTGATATGATGATAGTTCCAAATACAGAAAATCTTCCAGATATTCCCGGATTATGTGGAATTGTAGATGGATCTATAACACCAGGATATTTTGGTTTGGAGGCAGGTCAATCTGCAGTAGGAGATATTTTTAATTGGTTTGTAAAATACTTTACTCCTATAGAATATGGGGAAGAAATAAATAAAATTTCTGATGTTCATCAAGTATTTACTGAAAAGGCATCAAAATTGAAACCTGGAGAATCAGGACTTCTTGCTTTAGACTGGAATAATGGAAATAGGACTATATTAGTAGATGCAAAATTAACAGGACTTTTAATAGGACAAACCCTTCACACGAAACCAGAGGAAATTTATAGAGCATTAATAGAAGCAACAGCTTTTGGAGCAAGGGTTATAATGGAAAGATTTGAGGAGTACGGAGTGAAAGTAAAAGAAATCATTGCTTGTGGAGGAATCGCAGAAAAGAATCCTTTTGTAATGCAAATTTATGCAGATGTTCTTGGAAGAAATATAAAAATATCAAGATCTTCTCAAACTTCGGCCTTAGGTGCTGCAATTTTTGGAGCAGTAGCAGCAGGAAAAGAAAAGGGAGGATACTCAAGGGTTGAGGAAGCTCAAGATGTGATGTGTGGAATAAAACCTGTAATATATAAACCAGATCCTCGTAACTATGAAATTTACAACAGATTATATAAGTTATATAAGGAATTACACGATATCTTTGGAACAAAGGATGCGAATTATAACCTATATCACATAATGAAAGATCTAATAAAAATAAGAGACGAGATAAGAAGCAAATATAAATAATATATAATGAAACCTTGACATAATATTAAATGTAGTATAAAATTTTACGTACTTAGTGAGCCGCTAGCTCAGTCGGTAGAGCACCTGACTTTTAATCAGGGTGTCACAGGTTCGATTCCTGTGCGGCTCACCAGAGAGGGTGCCCTCATCGTCTAGCCCGGCCTAGGACACCGCTCTTTCAAGGCGGTGACGGGGGTTCGAATCCCCCTGAGGGCGCCAATAGTGGGCGGATAGCTCAGAGGTGAGAGCGCCTGCCTTACAAGCAGGAGGTCGTAGGTTCAAATCCTGCTCCGCCCACCATAGAAAGTTTTTAATAGTTATGTTATAATAGTAAAAAAATGGGGTCGTGGTGTAGCCCGGTTTAACACACCTGCCTGTCACGCAGGAGACCGCGGGTTCGAATCCCGTCGACCCCGCCAAGTTTTTATTAGATGAACCCTATTTTCCCTAATATTTTTACACGCTGTTAAACACCTTAAAATTAAAGTTAAGCTCAACTAAAATTTGACTTAAATAACTTATAAAAGCTATAATTTACTAAGAAAAAGAAATTTGAGCCGGTGTAGCTCAGCTGGTTAGAGCAGCCGATTCGTAATCGGCAGGTCGCCGGTTCAAATCCGGCCTCCGGCTCCATATAAATAAAAAATGAAGGAAATAGGTAAGGTCATAGATAAAAAAGGGAATATAGTTGTTGTTGAATTAGAGCCATCCTCTTTGTGCTCTACTTGTTCTCTATGTCATAAAGAAAGAGGTGAGAAATTTATTTTAGAAGCAATAAACCAATGCTCAGCTAATATTGGGGATATTGTCTCCATAGAAATCTCAAAATCTTCCTATTACAAAGCTACAACTTTAATTTATATTATCCCTCTCTCTTTTTTTCTTGTTTTTATTCTTATTGGCTATCTAATTGGTAATACTCTAAATAAAGATCCACAATTATTTGGCTTGATTTTGGGAATCTTAGGATTGGTTTTTAGTTTCTCCTTTGTTAGACTTTTAGACAAGAGAATTCAAAAAAAATCCTTATATAAATATCTTCCTATAGCAAAGGAAATTGTTCAAGGATAAGTTTATTCCTCCAAATGGTTGGAAATTAGTTAGAATTTTCCCTAATTATATAGTAGGGGAATTAGTTGAGGAATTTTTAAAATCTGAAGGATTTCATCCAAGACTTCTTTCTTCAGCGATTCCATATACTGATCCTGTATATATGGGAAGAGGGACCCCTGTTTATTTAATAGTTCCCGATGAAGAATATATAGAAGTAATAAAAATTTTGGAAGAATCTGAATTTGAATAATGAGGTGGGAATAATGGAAAATTATGTTGAGAAATTGAGAAGGGCAAAATCAGCAAGTTATTCTCTATCCTTAGTAAGTACCATTGAAAAAAATAATGCTTTAGAAAGAATTGCAGAAAATATAGAGAAAAACATGGAAAAAATATTAGAAGAAAATACAAGGGACATGGAAAAAGGACAAAAAAAGGGATTAAGCAAAGCATTACTTGATAGAATTTTGCTAAATGAAAAGAGAATAAAGGATATTATTAAAAGTATTGAAGATGTTATTAGACTTCCTGATCCTGTAGGAGAAATTATATCTCTACAAAAAAGACCAAATGGAATTTTAGTAGGACAGATGAGGGTTCCTATTGGGGTTATTGCTTTAATTTATGAGGCAAGGCCCAACGTAACTGTAGATGGAGCAACTTTAGCAATAAAATCTGGAAATTCTATAGTATTAAGGGGAAGCGCCGATGCATTATTTTCTAACGTTATTCTTGGAAATATAATAAGAGATGCCTTAAAAGAAACAAAAATTCCAGTAGATGCAGTTCAAATTATTGAATCACCTGAGCATGAAATTGTTGAAGAAATTCTTAAGATGAGAGAATATGTTGATGTTGTTATTCCAAGAGGGAGTGCAAATTTTATCCGATATGTTATAGAAAAATCAAAAGTTCCCGTTATCGAGACAGGAGCAGGAAATAATCACATTTATGTAGATGAAGATGCAGATTTTGATATGGCAGAAGAAATTATATATAATGCAAAGGTTCAAAGACCATCTGTATGTAATGCTATTGAAAAAATTCTTATTCATAAAAAGATTGCAGAAAGTTTTCTCCCAAGAATATATAAAAAATTAAAATCTGCAGGAGTAGAAATAAGAGGATGCCCTGAAGCAAGAAAAATATTACCTGAGATTATAGAAGCAACAGAGGAAGATTGGTATACCGAATATCTCGATCTTATTATTGCAATAAAAATTGTCGACTCATTAGACTCTGCTATAGAACATATAAATAAGTATAATACAAAACATTCCGAGGGAATTATTACAAATAACTACCAAAGAGCATTAACTTTTTTAAGAAAAGTAGATGCTGCTGCAGTATATGTAAATGCATCAACAAGATTTACTGATGGAGGAGAGTTTGGTTTAGGGGCAGAAATTGGTATTTCTACCCAAAAACTCCATGCAAGAGGACCTATGGGATTAAAGGAACTAACAACTACAAAATATATTATTTTCGGGGAAGGACAAATAAGAGAATAAGAGGTGCTTTTTATGATAGGAATTATTGGTGGAGGCATGATGGGAGAAGCTATAATTTCTGGTATTTTAGATTCTAAATTGTATTCGCCTACTCAGATTTTTGTGTCGGAGCCAATTAAAGAAAGAAGGAATTTTTTAAAAAATAGATATGGAATAAATGTAACAGAAAACAATTTAGAAGTCGTTAATAACTGTAGAATATTAATTCTTTCTGTAAAACCTCAGAACATTGAAGAAGTATTAAAAGAAATTTCTCTAAATGTTAAGGAGGATCAAATATATATATCCATTGCTGCAGGAGTACCTTTAAGTTATTTAGAAAAATATCTTAATAAAGCAAAAAGTATTTTTAGAATTATGCCTAATCTACCTTTAATCGTAAAAAAGGGCGCTATTGCTATAACCAGTAATAAGTATACCGAAGATGATCTAGATAGAGTAAAAGAGATTTTTACAAGTTTAGGAGAATTATGGGAGATTCCAGAAAAATATTTTAATATTGTTACCGCATTAACGGGAAGTGGACCTGCTTTTGTATCTTTAATTCTTCAAGGTTTTACATTGGCAGGAGTTAAAAAGGGGCTTTCCTATGATCTTGCAAAATCATTGACCCTTCAACTTTTCTCAGGAGTAATTGGGCTAATTAAGGAAAAAGATTATTCCTTTGAAGATTTAATTAAGAAAACAAGCTCTCCTGGTGGTACAACTATTATGGGATTAGAAGAATTTTATTCAGAAGGAATAATAGGAGTAATTATGAAGTCTATATCTAAGGCAGAGGAAAGATCAAGAGAAATAGAAGAAATTTTTAAGGAGGTGTAGAAGATGAGAAAAGAGAAAGGAGTATGGCAAATATTATTAGCGATATTTATTATTGGATCATTATTAGGTGGTTTAATTGGAACTGTAGGAGGATATTATTTAATTAAAAGACAGAATTCCCAAGAAAGAATCTCCTTTAATAATGGTATTGTACAAACTCAGGAAGTTTATATTCCAAAAAGTTTAGATGCCTTTGAAAGAGACATTGTCTCTATGGTAAATAAAGTAATGCCCGCGGTAGTGAATATCAGTACTGTAACCTTAATAGAAGATTTCCTTTTCGGAATTACCCCTGTTCCTGGTGTTGGATCAGGATTTATAATCGATCCAAAGGGATACATAATAACTAATTATCATGTTGTTGAGAGAGCAAGAAAAATTGATGTAACTCTATCCGAAGGGAAAAAATATCAAGGGAGATTAATAGGTTACGATAAAAGATCAGATTTAGCAGTAATTAAAATAGAAGGTGAGAATTTTCCTTATTTACCATTAGGAAATTCTGATAATTTAAAACCAGGACAATTTGCTATTGCAATAGGAAATCCTTATGGACTTAATAGAACAGTAACCCTTGGGATAATAAGTGCATTAAATAGAACAATAGTGGAATCAAGGGGGATAAGATTGGAAAATCTTATACAAACAGATGCAGCTATTAATCCAGGAAATAGTGGAGGCCCCTTGTTAAATATTAAAGGAGAAGTTATTGGAATAAATACTGCAATTCAAAGCAATGCTCAAGGAATAGGTTTTGCAATACCAATAAATAAAGCAAAAGAAATAGCAGATAAATTAATTAAAGAAGGAAAAGTTATATATCCTTGGATTGGAATAAGAGGTTATGCGATAGAAGCAGAATATTTGAATTATATAAAATTTCCTGTAAATAAAGGAGTTGTAGTTGCAGAAGTTATTCCTGGAAGTCCTGCAGATAAAGCAGGATTAAAGGGAGGTTATAGACAGATATATATAGATAATACCGCATTAATAATAGGTGGAGATATAATAATAAAAATTGATGGAAAACCTGTAGAGACAATGGAAGAATTAAGAGCAGAAGTTCAAAAAAGGAAAGTTGGAGATTGGGTTACCTTAACTTATATAAGGGATGGAAAGGAATATAATGTAAAATTACAACTTGCTGCAGCCCCTGAAAATATATACTGATGTGATTATAAAAATAATATTAGTGGGTAAATTGAGGAATGATTTTATAAAAAAGGGAGTAGAAGAATATTTAAAGAGAATAAAAACTTATTCAAAAATAGAAATCATAGATATTCCAAATCTTACCCATCTTCCTCCTCCCCAAGCATTAATAAGGGAGGAGGAATTAATTAAAAGACATATAAAAGAATCTCACAACATAGCATTAGATAGAGAAGGAGTTCCATTAACCTCTTACGATTTAGCTATTAAAATAAAGAGCTTTTATGAGAGTTCAAAAGACTTCTGTATATCTTTTATAATTGGAGGAATTTTTGGACTTTCAGAAAACATAAAAAAGAATTCAGATTTAGTAATTTCTCTTTCAAAATTAACCTTTACCCATGAATTTGCTCTTCTAATATTATTGGAGCAGATTTATAGAAGCTTTAAAATCATTAAAAATGAGCCTTATCATTATTAAAGCTTTTTCTTAAGTTTGACACCCTAAAATTTAAAAACCCACATGGTTAGCGGGTTTTCTTAACTTTAAAACCTAAGACATAGGCACTGGGCCTAATTTAATCTACCTAATATCCTTGAGGAAATTTTTAGATCTACAGCTTTATATCCTACATATTTATCTCTACCTTATTTATTCTTTTGCTGTATTAAACTTTATTTTGTTCTCTATTATCTTAAGATCCTCTATAAATCTATAGAAATTTACCTTTAGAGAAGAAAGGAAGTAGATAATTAATGATGTTATCTATTAATTCAATAGTCTCTGGGTTATCAGCTCTACCAAATTAAAGCTTTTTTCGTAGGAAGATTAAAGATACAACGAAGAAAGTTATATTCCCAAGCCATGCTCCTAAAATTGGAGAAAGGATTCCAGCTTTTGCCAAGGATCTTCCTATGGAGAATATTATATAATAAACAAAGATTGTAATAATGCTTAAACCAAAACTTAAAGATCTTCCACCTTTTTTAGTTTCCAATCCTAAACCCAAGGCTAAAAGAGCAAAAATAGGACATGTAAAAGGTAATGCAAACCTTATATAAAATTCCGTCCAAAGATTTATTAAATTTATACCACTTCTCTGAAATAGTCTTATCTGGTCAATTATTTCCCATATAGACATTTCATTCATAGATTTTGTAGAAGGAATAAATTGATCAGGTGTTCTATTTAAAATTACTCTTTTTTCTTTAAATTCTCCTTGAAAAATCATATCCCCAATAGAATTTAAAACATAAATTTTCCCCTCGTAAAAAATCCATCCTTGGTTTGGATACCATTTTGCCCTTTTAGCTGTAATTATTTCTTTTATTTCTCCTTTTATTAGTTGAATTAGAAGTAATTCTTTAACTTCTTGATTCTGAGGAGAAAATCTTTTTAAAAAATAAAAATTATTATCATCTCTAAAAAATATATTCTCCTTATCTGGAATTGGAACTGATCTTGATATTGCTTGTCTATATAAAATCTTTTCTTTT
>CALHLF010000076.1 GCA_938034905.1 uncultured bacterium
AAGAAGAGATCCCATTAGCAAAGGAATTTTGTAGGTTTATAGAGTTAGATGAAAATAAAATTAAGATATTTTTAAAAGAAAAATCTATAAAGGAATTAATAAAAACCTTAGAGGAAAATTCTTTAAAACCAATTTTAATAAATCATAATATTAAATTAGAAATAGAATCCTTCGATGAGGAAAAATGGAGGGAACTTTTAGATGTAAGTTTAAGCCTTAATATACCCTTCTTGTTGGTAAATCCTGGGAAAAAACCTGAATGGTTAAGTTTTAATCTTGCTTCTTCTGCTTTCTCTCAAAATTTAAAAAGACTATTATCCATATTACCTCCTGATATTACCTTAACCTTGAGAATAGATGCCTTTTCTTTAATAAACACCTTTGGAAAAGCTTGGAAAGTTCTTAAAGAAATCCCTAATTTGACCTTTCTTCTTGATACCTTCCATCTTTATATCTCAAATGAAGAAATAGATGTATTTAGAGAAAAGGATTTATCAAAGATAATGTTCATACATTTAAAAGATGCAGAAAATATACCAAGATACTATTTGAAAGAGTCTAATCAAGTTCTGCCGGGAGATGGGGTTATTCCTCTTACAAATCTCTTGTTTCAATTAAAGGAAAATGGATTTAACAATTTTATTGTTCCTGAAATAAGAAGATTAGAATATGAAAAATTAGATCCTAAGGAATTTTCTAAAATTTTATTTACGAAAACTAAGAGTATTTTATCTTATGTTTTTTAATTTATGCTATAATTCAATCTTATGAAAAAAATATTGTCTTCTGATTTTGTCAAGGATGAAGGTTTAAAGAAAAGCCTAAACTATGTGATATTAGGTGTATGTTTTGGAATAGTATTCTTTAATACTACCATTGGTACACCTATAGCAGGATTTGCTAAGGAACTTGGTTTTGGAGATTTAATTTATGCTATAATGTTGGCCCTTCCTGTTTTAGGAGGAGCTATTCAACTTTATGCCTCTATGGTTTTAGAAAAAACTAAGAAAAGAAAACTAATTTTTCTTATAAGTGGTTTTCTTCACAGAATTCCATGGCTTTTTATTGCTATATTGCCATTAATAATTTCTGAAAGAACCTTTCTTTTTTATATTATCGTCTTTCTTCTTATTGTGAGTTCCTTGGGGGGAGCCTTTCTTAATGTTTCTTTTATGTCTTGGATGGGAGATTTAGTCCCTTTAGAAATCAGAGGAAGATTTTTCAGTCAGAGAAGTATGTTGGCAACAATATCTTCTCTTGTTAGTGGCTTAATTATTGGAAAATTTTTGGATACTGTTCCAGGATTAATAGGATTCTCTATAGTATTTATAATTTCTACTATCTTAGGAATTCTTGATATTAGTTGTTTTTTTAAAGTTTATGATCCACCGATGAAAGGTAACTTTACCTATAACGAAAGTTTAATTATGATGTTTAAAAAAGTTTTAACTCATTCTAAATTCTCAAAATTTTTAGTTTTTGCAGTAACCTTTCAATTTGCTTTAAACATTGCTGGACCTTTTTTTAATATTTACATGATAAAGTATTTAAAAATGAGTTTTTTTGAAATAGCCCTATATGTTCAATTAATTAACAATTTAACTGTAATTCTTTTTATAAGGATTTGGGGAAGAATTATTGATAAATTTGGAAATAAACCTGTTCTTTTGATTTCAACCTCTATAATATCATTTTTACCTCTTTTATGGTGTCTTACAACCCCTAATAATTGGCTTTTTATTATAATTTTGCTTCAAATATTAGCAGGAATATTCTGGCCTGGAATTGATTTAGGTTATAACAATTTAGCCTTAAGTCTCTCTCCTGATGAAAACAGATCTTTTTATATAGCAGTATTGAATTTATTTGTATCAAGTTTTGGTATTGCTTTAGCATATATCTTTGGAGGATTTATAATTGAGAATGTTGCTCCTCTTTTAAATCTTTATCTGAGGAATTACTTTAAAATTTCCTTGGTGGATTATCATTATGTTTTTATTCTTTCTGCAATATTAAGATTTATTTCCTTAAAATTTTTCCTAACAAAAATCAGGGAAGAAAAATCATATTCTTTATATGAAATTAAAGAGGATATTATTAAGAAAGTAAAGAGATAGGGAGAAAATTTTTATGAGAAAAGATATAAATGAAATTCTTAGAGAAGTTTATGATGAAAAAACAAAAAGATTTATACAGGACCTTTATTTGAGTTTTCAAAAGTTAAATCACAAAGGAGGTTTATTTATAACAAATTTTCTTTCTCCCCAAGAACAACATTATTTTCAAGAGATAGGTTATTTATTTAGTAATTTATACGTTAGATTAGAAGGGGGAATTCCCTTTTGTGATCGCAAAAGGGGATTTATCGCAGATAAGAAAGAGATATTGGATTATCTTGATTTAGAAAGGTATTTTATAGGCGTAGAAATTATACTAAAGGAAAGGTTTTCCTACCACTATCTAATGGAAAATTTAATTCAAAGGGGAATTGAAGAGGGAAAATTGGGAGACATTTGGAGTATAGAGAATAAAATTCAAATTATATGTGGAAGGGAAATAGAAAAGGAATTAGAGAATATTTTAAAAGAGTTTAATATAGAATTTTATTTTATTCCTCTTAATACTTTGACCCCTAAAAGGAATATAAAAATCTTAAGAACTACAGAATCTTCATTAAGACTTGATTCAATATCAAGTTTTGCTTTTAACATTTCTCGTTCTCGAATGCAGGAACTTATAAAAAATGGGTCAGTGATAGTGAATAATAAAATTATTAAAACTCCTCATCATGAGGTAAAAGAGGAGGATATAATTTTTATTAAAAATTTAGGATATTTCAAAATAAAATCCTTAAAAGAGACAAAAAAAGGTAAATATCAGATAGAAATTGAAAAGCATTAAATTTTGCTAAATGTTTTTTCAAGAATTATTAGAGCCTCATCTACCTCTTTCTCATTAATTATTAATGGAGGTAAAAATCTTAATATATTCTCTCCAACACAATTAATTAATAATCCATATTCTTGGCATTTTTCTACGATTTTTCTTCCTTCAATAGAAAGTTCCATTCCCAACATTAATCCCAAACCTCTAACTTCTTTTATAAAAGGAAACTTATTAGAGAGTTCTATTAATTTTTCTTTAAAGTAGTTTCCAACTCTTCTTACATTTTCAAGGATTGAATTATTTAAAATATAATTTAAAGTTGCAATTCCTGCAGAACATGCTAAAGGATTTCCTCCAAAGGTTGATGCATGATCTCCCGGCGAAAAAGTACTGGAACATTTTTTATTTGCAACCATAGCACCAATAGGGAAACCTCCACCAAGGGCTTTAGCTAAGGTAATAATGTCAGGTTCCACATCAAAATTTTGATAAGCTAAAAATTTACCTGTCCTGCCTATCCCACATTGCACTTCATCAAAGATTAGAAGGGCATTATATTTATCACAAAGTTCCCTTGCAGTTTTCAGAAATTCTTTTTCTGCTACGTAGATTCCTCCTTCTCCTTGAATGGGTTCTAATATTACAGCACATGTTTTTTCATTTATATTCTCATAAAGGGAAGAAATATCATTGAAAGGAATATACTTAAATCCTGTAGGAAGAGGTTCAAAGCCCTTTTGATATTTAGTTTGGCCTGTAGCAGTTATAGTGGCCAATGTTCTTCCATGAAAGGATTTATAAGCAGATATTATTTCATATTTGTTCTCTCCTCCATGAATTTTTCCATACTTTCTTGCAAGTTTTATCGCTGCTTCATTGGCTTCCGCACCACTATTACAGAAAAATACTTTATCTCCACAAGAATTTTCAACTATAATTTTAGCAAGCTCTCCTTGGGGTTCTATGTAATATAAATTTGATATATGCATGAGCTTTTGAGCCTGAGTTATAATTGCAGATACAACTATATCATTGCAGTGACCAAGGGAGCAAACTGCAATTCCTGATACAAAATCCAAATATTCTTTTCCATCTGCATCCCAAACTCTTGCTCCCTTTCCCCTTACAATTGCTATTGGGAATCTTTTATAAGTATTCATTACATATTTTTGTGTAAGTTCCATAATTTCCTTTGTATTCATTTTTCCCTCTCCTTTATGGGATTATCATGGTACCAATACCTTCATCGGTAAATATTTCTAATAGTAAGGAATGGGGAACTCTTCCGTCTATTATATGAGCAGAAGCCACTCCACCTTTTAAAGCATTTATGCAACATTCTATTTTAGGTATCATTCCTCCCTCCACAATTCCTTCCTCAATTAAATTTTTTGCCTCCTCTACTTTTAGTATAGATATTAAGGAGTTTTTATCTTCTCTATTTTTTAAAACCCCTTCTACATCGGTAAGAAGAATAAGTTTCTCTGCTTTTAATGAAACTGCTAACTCTCCAGAAGCAGTATCTGCATTTATATTATAAATTTCTCCGTCTTCTCCAATTCCTAAGGGTGCAATAACAGGTATATAACCCTCTTTAATAAGAAGAAAAACAATTTCAGGATTTACCTTTTTTATCTCTCCGACATAACCTAAATCTAACTCTTCTATGAAACCATTAGAATTAAATATTTTGGCTCTTTTTTTTACTGTATAAAATAATGAGCCATCAACTCCTGAGATTCCACAGGTCTTTCCTCCTATCTGATTTATCAAACTTACAATTTCTTTATTAATCTTTCCTGCAAGAACCATAGAAACTATTGAAATAGTTTCCCTATCTGTTATTCTTAATCCTCGTACAAATTCTGGTTTTAATCCTAATTTTTTTGATAACTCTGTTATTTCAGATCCTCCTCCATGTACTATTACAGGATTTATTCCTACGAACTTCATAAGCACAATATCAGAAAGAATTGCTCTTTTAAGTTCATCATTTACCATAGCATGGCCGCCATACTTTATTACTATAATCTTTCCATAGAATTTTCTTATATATGGAAGTGCTGTAATTAAAGTTTTTGTTCTTTCTTTTATATCTTCAGGAATCATTTTTCACCTCTTTTTAAGTCCTATATTTAGCATTTATTTTTACATATTCCTCTGTAAGATCACAACCCCACGCGGTAGCACAAAATTTTCCAGCTTTTAAATCTATTAATATCCTTATATTATCACCTGATAGTATTTTTGAAACTTCATCCTCACAAAAACTTACATAACTCCCATCCTTTGCCACTAAAACTTCATCAATATAAATATCTACCTTAGAAGGATCGAAATCAGAATTAGCATATCCAAGGGCACAAAGTATTCTTCCCCAATTTGCGTCTTCTCCATATATGGCACATTTCACTAAATTAGAAGACACCACTGATCTTGCAAGAGTTCTTGCAGTTTTCTTTGTATATGCATTTATTACCTTTACTTCAATAAATTTAGTTGCTCCTTCACCATCCTTTACAATTTCTTTTGCCAAATGAATACAAACTTCCTTTAAAGTATTTTTAAATCTTTCATAATTTTCATCTTCTTCTAAAATTTTAGGGTTTTTTGATATCCCATTTGCCAATACTATTACTGTGTCATTAGTGCTTGTATCTCTATCTACACTAATCATATTGAAACTTTCTTGTACTGCCTCTTTCAGAGCTTTATCTAGGAGAGTAGAAGAAATTGATATATCTGTTAAAATAAATGAAAGCATAGTAGCAAGATCTGGATGGATCATTCCAGAGCCTTTAGCAATTCCTGTAATACATATTTCTTTGTCTTCTATCAAAAAGGATTTAAATATAAATTTCGGCTTTTTATCTGTTGTCATTATTGATTCTTGGAAATCCATTCCTCCATCCCAAGATAATTTTTTTATTGCAAAGGGAATTTTAGGAATTATTCTTTCTGTAGGAAGGGGTTTTCCAATAACTCCTGTAGATGCAAGTAATATATATTCTTCTGGAATATTTAAAAGACTTGAAACTTCCTTTGAGATAAGTAAAGCATCTCTTATTCCCACATCTCCAGTACATGCATTGGCATTTCCGCTATTTGCAACTATTACTTGGGCAATTCCATTTTTAATTCTCTCCATAGTTATTAATACAGGTGCAGCTTTTACTTTGTTCTTAGTAAAAACACCAGCACAGTTTGCTGGAACTTCAGAAAAGATTAATCCAAAATCCTTTTTGTCACTCTCTTTTCTAATTCCACAAGATATGCCACTTGCTAAAAAGCCTTTTGGAAGGTTAATCCTTTGCAAGAGACATTCCTCCTCTATGGGTAAAAACTTATATTTTTCAAACCTTCATCTTCTTCAAATCCAAATATTATGTTCATGTTTTGAATGGCTTGACCTGATGCTCCTTTTATTAGGTTATCTAAAGCGGAAAGTATTATAATCCTATTAGTCCTTTTATCCAATACAAAGCCTATATCACAAAAATTAGTACCTATAACATTTTTAGTATTAGGTAATATCTCCTTAGGAAATATTCTTATGAATTTTTCATTCTTATAAAAATTTTTATATAAATCAAAAATTTCTTCATAAGATATTATTTTCTGTAATTTACCATAAATGGTACTTAAAATACCCCTATTAATAGGGATAAGATGAGGAGTAAAGGAGATTTTCACTTCTTTTTTTGCTATAAAACTTAATTCCTGCTCAATTTCAGGTATATGACGATGATTTGGGATACTATAAGCCTTTACACTTTCATTAACTTCGCAGAAATGAGTATTTAAGGAGGGAGATCTTCCTGCTCCAGATACCCCTGATTTTGAATCTACAATAATATCTTCTTCTATTAAATTTTCCTTTAATAAAGGAGCAAGGCTTAAAATAATACTTGTAGGATAACAACCAGGATTTGCAATGATCTTTGAGTTTTTAATTTTATCTCTATAGATTTCACAAAGACCATAGACTGCATATGGTAGCAGATCCCTTGCAGTATGTTCTATTTTATACCATTCCTCATAGACTCTGTAATCTTTAATTCTAAAATCTGCTCCTAAATCTATAAGAATTTTTCCTTTTTTAAAAATTTCCTTAGCAATATTCATAGCATGGCCATGGGGAAGAGCAGTAAAGATACAATCAGATTCTTCAATAATTTTTTCTATTTTCTCATCTTCACAAATGGAGTCTAAGAGACCATAAAATTGAGGATAAACCTCATAAAAATGCTTTCCTATATAACTTTGAGAGGTTAGTGAGATAATTTCTACCTTTGGATGGGATTTCAAGACTCTAACAAGCTCCACCCCAGTATATCCTGTAGCACCTAATATACTTACCTTCACTTTCATAATCTTCCTCGTTATAAAATTAATTTAAAATTTTACTACCAAAATCTTGTAAAAACAAGAAAAATTTTTTATATTAATAATAACTTAATATCAAGAGGATGAAAAAAATGAATTATAAGGAGATAATTATAGGGATACAAAAAAGAATTGCCTTGATTGCTCACGATAATAAAAAGCAAGAATTATTAGAATGGGCAAGATTTAATCGGGACACTCTTTCAAAGCATAAACTCTATGCTACTGGAACAACAGGCGATCTATTGGAAAGAGAATTGGGACTTAGTATTATAAAACTCCAGAGTGGTCCATTAGGGGGAGATCAACAAATTGGTGCAAAAATCTCAGAAGGAGAGATTGACTTTCTTATTTTCTTTTGGGATCCTTTGGAACCCCTTCCCCATGATCCTGATGTAAAAGCTCTTCTTAGAATTGCAATTGTCTGGAATATTCCTATTGCATGTAATAGGTCTACCGCTGACTTTTTAATTTCTTCCTCTCTTATGGAGCAAGAATATAAAAGATTAGTTCCCGATTATTCTACATATAGAGAAAGGCTTAAAAGGTCTTTCTCCAATATTCTATTTTCGCTCCTTCTTTAAAACCAAATTTTTTAAAGAATCCCATTTTAACTTCTAAGGCATATTTGTAGGGTTTTGGGCTGTAATAGATTTTACATTGCTCTTCATTACAGGGAGACATTTTTTGAATATTAAATATAGTTTTTTGGGAATCAACGAAAGCTATTTCTAAAGGAATATAGGTATTTTGCATCCAAAATCCATAGTTTACTTCTTTTTCAAAGACAAAAAGCATTCCATAATTCCAAGGGATGTCTTTTCTGAACATTAGACCAAAAGAGTGAAGTTCGTCTCTATCTGCGATTTCAATAGGAATTTCTAATGTTTTATTTCCTTGATAAATTTTGAGAATTCCTTTTGGGAAATTTGGGATTTTAATATTTTCTTTCCCAGATATGGTAATAATAATGAAAAAAGAAAATAATAAGGTAAATAAAAAAATCTTTCTCATGTTTATCTCCTTTAATTTTTTAGATTTGAGGTTATAATATAATTATACACTATGGAAAGAAAATTTGCAGATCTTCCACTTCATTCAGGCAAAGCACCTTATTGGCTTTTTCAAAGAATGAAAAAGCTTGCGAAGGAGATTATACTTCTTTTTGCTCTCGAAGGAAGAATAAATGATCTTCTAAAGAATTTGTCAGATCCCTATTGGTTTCAAGCATTAGGATGTGTATTAGGTTTTGATTGGCATTCTTCTGGACTTACCACTACTACTGGAGGAGCATTGAAGGAAGGATTAGGAGAACTATATAAGGATTTAGGTTTATTCATAGTTGGAGGAAAAGGAAAAACTGCATTAAAGACCCCAGAGGAGATAAAAATTATTGCAGATAAAATGGGCTTTGATCCTGAGAAATGGATAAATATAAGCAGACTAGTGGCAAGAGTTGATAATAACGCATTACAAGATGGATATCAACTTTATCATCATCTTTTGATTTTTACAAAAGATAATAATTGGTGTGTGATACAGCAGGGAATGAATGAAGAAACTGGATATGCAAGGAGATATCATTGGCTTGGAGAAGAAGTGAGAAGCTTTGTTGAAGAACCTCATAAGGGAATAATTTCAGAGAGAATAGAAAAGGTTGTTTTAAATTTAGTGGCGAAAGAAAGTAAGCCAGCTCAAGAGGTAATTACTTCCATAGTATCAGAAAATCCTAAGAAGGTTTTATCTTTATGGGAGAAAGTATCTTTAAAACTTCCTTCTCATCACCCTATAACCTTTAAGGAGATTAAACTTGAAAATTTAAAATCTATACTATTAAAAACCTATGAAAATCCCCCAAAAAATTTTCAGGATCTTTTATTATACGAAGGTGTTGGAGCAAAAACTTTAAGGGCGTTGGCTTTAATAAGTGAATTGGTTTATGGAAAGCCTGGAAGCTTAAAGGATCCTGCAAGATTCAGTTTTGCTCATGGAGGAAAGGATGGCTATCCTTATCCCGTTGATAAAAAGATTTATGATAAATCTATTGAGATTTTAGAAAAGGCAATTAAGAAGGCCCAATTGGGAAGAAGAGAGGAGATTGAAGCTCTAAAAAGATTATCTTTTTTCTTCAAAATTTAGCCATCCTATTTTACTATAATGGTGAGCAAGTCTTATTGGTTCTGGAAGTCTATAATTTATCGAAGTTTTTAAAATAATATCTATAGCTGTTTCAAAGGAGACTTTATGTCCTGGAGATATAAAAAGAGGTTTTGTATTGTACTTCGTTCTTAAAACAATTCCCACTTTTCTATTATTGTAATACATAGGTTCCCAATTGCCTTTATTTAATCCTGGTTCTTTAAATTTTCCTACCAATGGCTTTTTAGCACAACCAATTGTGGGAACATTCAAGACTACTCCTATGTGAGAGGCTATTCCTAAATTTCTTGGATGGGCATATCCTTGTCCATCTATTATCATTAAGTCAGGTTTATTTTTTAACTTTTCCCATGCGTCTATGATAACTAATCCCTCTCTAAAACTTAAGAATGTTGGTATATATGGAAAAATCTCATTAGAAAAAGCAAAGGAAATTTCTATTATATTTAAAGTTTTAAAATCTAAAATCACAATAACTCCTAATATTTTATTCTCTTTCTCTGAATAAGATGTATCAACTCCTCCAATTAAGTTAATTTTTTCAAATCTATCATCAAGAATTATTTTCCTTGCTAAAACTTCCTGTAATCTTTTTGCGCTTTCTATGTCTTTGAATTCAAAATATTTCCTATAATCCAATAATCTCAATGGCCCCCCAACAGATATCTTCTCTTCCATTAGGAACTCGACCTAAAATTTCTAAAAATTTTTGAAAAACTTCAATTTTTTGTTGGGAAAAATAAATATATACGAAGGATCTTAATGAGTCTCTGGGAGCTAAGATATAACCTTTGTTATTTTTCTCAACCATTTTTAATCCAAAGTTTACCTGATAATTCCCTAAGGAAAATCTTCTTAAATCTCTTATTCCTTGAAGAATAAGCCAAAAGTCCTCAAGGGATAAATATTTTTTAATAATTAATCCATGAGCTATTTCCTCTTCTCTCTCCTCAAGATTTCTTTCAGGAGTTAGAATAATTTTAGAGTAGGCATGATAAAGTTTTATTCTATTTGGAATAAGAAAAGAAGTAATAAATAAATTAAAATTTAAATCATTTTTTTGAGCTCTAACTACTTTTGTGAAAATCTCCTCAAGTAAGCCAGGAATAATAAAATTAAACCCATCTTCTTTTGGAAATACTTCAAGAATACTTTCATCTTTTAAAATAGCAAGGGAGAAACAGATTTTCTCTCCTTTTCTCCCCTCAAAATAACTAAAGGGTATTACGAGCTCAAATATATCCTTGACCTTGATTTTATCTAATCTCTCTATTAACCTCCATTTTTCTTCACCAATTGCCTTCCATAATTCATAATTCCTTTCATTTTTTATTCTTATATTTAAAGCTAAAGGATACCCTAAGATTCTTTTTTCACTCCTTATGAAAATGTTTCTTGCAGTTGATTGGGGATGAGAAAAATAAAGATCAATATAAAATCCTTGATTAAGTAATTCTAAAGGGTAAATATTTGAATCTATTCTTAGGTAAAGGTTATCTAAATCGTAGGTATAATAAATTCCCTTAATAATTCTTCCTCCTTCTTTTATTAAATTTAAAGAAGCATCTTTCCATTCCTCTTCGGAGGATAATACCCCATCAATGTTTGGGGTCATAATTAAAGGTTCCTTTTCAATCCATATGGGCTTTTTAATCACAATAGGAACATCGAGGAAATAAGGTGGATCTTCTTTAAGAGAAAGATAAACATTCTTCAAATGAAGTCTAAAAATATAATCAAAAATTTCGTCTCTTCCTGAATCTTGATCGTCTCCAAACCACCAAAACCAGTCACTTCCTTCTCCTGCATATAAGGAAATCCAGTCAATTTTATGCTTAATTTTAGGATCTTTCTTTATTTTTTCCTCTACAAAATCCCTTACCATTCTCAAATAATTCCAAGCAATATTCTCTTCTTTTTCTCCTATCCATGTGGATAAATTTCCTTCTATCCATGATCCTGTATATAGATTATAGAGATTATCTTTTGGAGGATATTTTTCAAGATATTCTCCCACCTTCACTGTCTCAATCTCTTGAGTTTCTGATAATAAATTATAAAGATTTCTTAAAAAATCTCTTCCGTCATTATCATAATACTCCCAGCAATTTTCTCCATCTAAAGCAATGGTCAAAAGATAAGGATAGTCCTTAGGTAACCTATTCTTTATATTTAGAATTCTAGTATAAAAGTCCATTGCTGCATCTTTTGCAGGGTAATGCATATATACGAATCCAATTTTGTCGGAAAGAAGGGCATCACGAAAGATAATATTAATAGATTTACCTATATTTACTCTATAGGGTTTATAAAGAATTTCAGGATTTATTATATAACCATCAGGATCCCTTATAATTTCTTTATTTATAGTTCTAAATAATATTTTCTCATCACTTATTATCCATTGAATATTAAAATCAGAAGAAATTTCAATAATCTCAGGACTTACTGCTTGTTCAGAAGGCCACATTCCCTTGGGGAATTTACCAAAGCATTTTTCATAAACTTCAATCCCCAATTTAATTTGTTCTTTTACATCTTGAGGATAGCGAAAGGGAAAAGATGGTAAAGGAATATCTGGGGTAGGTCTTTTTGCAAAATTAGTATCATATAAAAGGGGTAATATGGGATGAAAAAGGGGAGAGAAAGTAATCTCAATCTGTCCTTGATCTTGCAATTCCTTGTATAAAGGAATAATTTTCTTCATAATTTCCCTTTGTTTTTTTATAACCTCATACTTTTCTCCCTCAGAATAAAACTTTCCCTTTTCCCAAAGCTTTTTCAAAAAATTGTCTTTTTCTCTATATTCAGGATCAAACCAAGCGAGGTTATAGAGTACTTGTAAATCTAAAAAGTCCTGAACATTGTATTCTTCTTTTCTTTGTTTTTTCTCCCATAACTCCCTATATCTTGGGTGTATTAGCACTTTTTTCTCTAAGTTAATCCAGAAAAATTTATCAATAATGAATTTTTTGTCTTCTTCAGATAAATCTCCTGCAGGAATAAGGGTTTTTTTAAGCCATAGATCCTTTGCCTTGTTATATACATAATCTTCTAACTGAAGAATAAGAGAAGGAACAAGATTAAAGGTTTGTTTTATTTTTGGAAATTCTTTAAGTATGCTTGCCATATTATAGTAATTTTTAATGGCATGAAGCCTCACCCATGGAAAAAGATAAATGTTCTTCTGATTATCTTTATAATAGGGCTGATGCATGTGCCAAACAAAAGCTAAATAAAGTTTATCTGCCATATTATTTCTTTCTCCTTATTAGAGACTATAAGTTCTTTTTTAATTATACCTCATTTTATAAATTTTAATTGACACTTAATTTTAATAGGATTATATTAAGAGATAGAAGATTGAGAAAAGAAAGGAGGGAGAAAGCTTAACTTTATGAGTACTAAAGAAGGCGAACAAGTGCCGAGGTTTATCTTCTTATGTAAAAATACAAAGAAAGGAGATAAAATAAGAAAATGGAATTCATTGGGCTTTCTCCCATATTTAATTTTAAATTACCAAAAGAAGGAGACCAGAAATTATGAAGAGGATAAACTGGTCTTCTATCTCATATCGAAAATTTTCCATTGGAGATATATTGATACTTCTTTTTATTGGAAGTATCATATATGCAATTTCTTCTTTAAATACTTATTATACAAGACCCTCTGAACCTCTTTCCTTTGATCTTTCCCCATCAAAGCTTCCTCTTTATTCATTATATTCTTTAATTAGAGTGTTTCTTGCTTATATTCTATCTTTTATATTTACTTTGGTTTATGGTTATACTGCTGCATATAATAAAAAATTAGAAAAAATTCTTATTCCTTTATTAGATATATTACAATCTATCCCTGTACTATCCTTTCTACCTCCTGTCTTTATGGCAGTATTAGCTTTATTTCCTGGTTCTCAGATAGGTTTAGAAATAACTTCTATAATTCTTATATTTACTGGACAAGTTTGGAATATGGTTTTTAGTTTTTATCAATCTTTAATTTCAATTCCAAAAGACTTAAGAGAAACAGCTCAAATTATGAGACTTAATCCATGGCAAAGGTTTTGGTATTTAGAACTTCCCTACTCAGCAATAGGACTTTTATGGAATAGTATGATGTCTGTAGCAGGTGGCTGGTTCTTTTTAATGGCTTGCGAAATGTTTACAATTACCAATCAGGATTTTATACTTCCCGGAATTGGCTCTTATCTTTCTTTTGCCTCCATTAAAGGGGATATTCCTAAAATTCTTTTGGGGCTTTTTTCTCTCATATTAATGATTATCCTTATTGATCAATTGATTTGGAGGCCTTTAATAGCTTGGTCTCAGAAGTTTAAATTTGAGTTTACAGAGAGTGAAGAAAGCTATGAGTCTACAATTCTTCTTTGGTACAGAAGATCCCAGATATTAAATTTTATAAGAGAGAAATTTAGCTCTCCTATAAGAGAAAAGGTTAACCAATATTTTGTTGAAAAATATAAAAGGGCTAAATTTTCATCTTTCTCCTCTAATTTTGGAAGAATATTTAATGGTTTCATAATAGCTTTAATAATACTATTGATTTTGAGAGGAGTTTTTGGATTAGGTTCTTTGATTTTTCAACTTTCTTTTGAAAATTGGAAAATTATAATACTTTCTGCTTTAATTACCTTTTTAAGGGTAAGTATTGCAGTGATAATAGGACTTCTCTGGACTTTACCTATAGGGGTAAAAATTGGGACAAATCCTAAATTGACAAAGATAATTCAGCCCATTGTGCAAATTTTGGCATCAATTCCCGCTACTGCAATTTTCCCAATAATTTTAGTCTTTTTAATAAATATTTCTGGAGGATTAAATATCGCAAGCATTTTATTAATGCTGTTAGGAACACAATGGTATCTTCTTTTTAATATAATTGCAGGAGCTATTTCTATTCCTAAGGATCTTTTAGAGGTTTCAAATCTAATGGGAATTAAAAAATGGGAAAAGTGGAAGAATTTGATTTTTCCATGTATTTTTCCTTACCTTGTAACGGGTGGTATAACTGCTATGGGGGGAGCTTTTAATGCAAGTATTGTTTCAGAATATATAGTTTTTAGTAATAGAGTAATAAAAACAATGGGACTTGGAGCATTAATTACAGAAGCTTCTTCTATGGGAAATAATTCTCTTCTTGCAGGATCAACTTTAACTATGGCTGTTATGGTTGTTTTAATAAATAGATTATTTTGGAAGAGATTGTTTAAATTGTCGGAAGAAAAGTTTAGCCACTAAGGAGGTTATTATGGAACTATTAAGATTAGAAAATATTTCTCTAAGTTTTAAATTTCCTGAAGGAGAGATAAAGGTTTTAGACAAAGTAAGTTTTAGTGTCAGTGAGGGGGAGATAATTTCTCTTTTAGGCCCTTCAGGTTCAGGGAAATCTACAATACTAAGAATAATTGCAGGTTTATTAAGACCTCAAGAGGGGAAGGTTTATTATAAAGGAGAAGAATTAAATGGTATAAATCATGGGGTTGCTATGGTATTTCAAAATTTTGCTCTTTTTCCTTGGCTTACAGTTTTAGAAAATGTAGAATTAGGATTAAAGGTTTTAGGATTACCCCAAGAAATAAGAAGAGAGAAGGCTTTAAAAGCTATAGATTTGATAGGACTTGATGGATTTGAAAATGCTTATCCCAAGGAGTTATCAGGAGGAATGAAGCAAAGAGTAGGTTTTGCAAGAGCTTTAGTAATGGAACCTGATATTCTCCTCTTGGATGAGCCCTTCTCTGCTCTTGACGTGTTAACGGCAGAAAATTTAAGAAATGACTTAATAGAATTATGGATGGAAAAAAGAATACCTACAAAGGCCATGATTCTTGTGACTCATAGCATTGAAGAGGCAGTGTATATAGCAGACAGGGTGTTATTATTAAGTAAAGATCCAGGAAGGATAATAAAAGAGGTGAAAATAGAGATACCCCATTGGAGAGATAAAAAATCAAAAGAATTTCTTAATCTAGTTGATATGATATATGGCATTTTGACAGGAAAACCCATGGAAAAACTTGCATTTAGAGAAAAGAAACATCTTTTTATTCCCCAAGCTGGGGTTGGAGCTATAACAGGATTAATCGAGTTAGTAAACGATTTAGAGGGACCAGTAGATATATATAAATTGGGAGAAGAATTATTAATGGATATTGAGGATTTATTACCTATAGTAGAGGCCTCAGAAATATTAGGCCTGGCAGAGATAAAAGAGGGAGATTTTGTTCTCACAAATTCAGGAAAAAAGTTTGCAGAAGCTGATGTTTTGGAAAGAAAGGAAATATTTAAAGAATTAGCTATTGAAAAGGTTCCATTTTTAAAACAAATAATAAGGGTCTTACAGTCAAAATCTAATCATAAAGCTCCAAGAGACTTTTTCCTTGATCTTCTTAAACAACACCTTTCTGCTCAAGAAGCAGAAAAACAATTAGATGTATTAATTGATTGGGGGAGATATGCTGAAATTTTTGAGTATGATGATAATAAAGATGAACTTTATTTATCAGAGATTTTGAGTATGGAGAAAAAATCATGAATGAAATAGTAATGACTCGAATAAGATTTTTAATTACAATACTTCTTTTTACTTACTTTCTCCATTTGGGAATTATATTTAGTTCCTTTGGGTTAAAAATATATTTTTTTCTTCTTTTCTTTTACAACCTTAGTTTATATTACCTTTTTACGAAAAAGTTTATAAAAGAATCCTTTTTAATCTCATTTTTTGATGAAATTTTTATTTTCTCTCTTTTTATTCTAATAAAAGGAATAGAAAATAAATTTTTGTTTTTATACTTTTTTCCTGTAATTAAAGAAATTATCTATAATAGATATTTTTCTGCATATATCCTATCTATTTTGTCTTGGATTACTATATTATGCTTTTCTTTATTTATAACTCCCTTTATATCTCTTGAGATTTCTTTTTCTCTTCTTCCCTTCTCTTTTCTTATCCCATATATTGGTATATACTATACTAAAGAGAAAGGAGGTTAAAAAATCTTTTGAGAAAAACTTTCATAATTATTTTACTTTTATTTTTGCCTTTATTCGCCCAAGCAAATACCGTCTATCTAATTCCCATAAAGGGAACTATAGATTTAGGCTTAGCTTCCTTTGTGGAAAGGAGTATAAGAGAAAACCCAGATGCAAAGGCCTTTATTTTTGAAATAGATACCTTTGGAGGGAGAGTTGATGCAGCTGTCAAGATAAGAGATGCTATTCTTAATACTTCAATTCTAACAATTGCTTTTATAAAAGATAGAGCCTGGTCTGCTGGTGCATTGATTGCTATTTCTTGTCAGAAAATAGTAATATCTCCTTCTGGGAGTATAGGTGCTGCAGAGCCAAGGCCTGCTGATGAGAAAACTATTTCTGCTTTGAAATCAGAATTTGAAAGCACAGCTGAAAGGAGAAAAAGAGATCCTAGAATTGCTGCTGGAATGGTAGATAAAAAAGTTATAATTCCAAATCTTAAAAAAGAGGGAGAGATATTAAGCCTTTCTGCTAATCAAGCAAAAAAATGGAAATATGCAGATGCTATCTTTGAAGATCTGAATAATCTTCTAAAATTTTATAAATTGGATAAGGAACCTTTAAAAAAATTAACTCCAACATGGTCTGAGAATTTAACAAGATTTATAACCGATCCAACATTTTCAAGTATCCTTTTGATGGTAGGATTACTGAGCTTATATGTAGCTGTTTTAACACCTGGCTTAGGATTTCCTGAGCTTTTAGCCCTTCTATGCTTAGGTTTATTTTTTGGAGGACACATTTTTGCAGGATTGGCAGGATATGAACCTTTACTTCTTTTTATCTTGGGATTGATTCTTTTGTTTATTGAAATGCATACTCCAGGATTTGGAATTGCAGGGATAACTGGAACTGCATCAATATTTTTTAGTATCTTTTGGCTTGTTAGTAGTTCAGGGAATACTCTTCAAGCAACCTTAACAGCTCTTTTTGCAGTATCCTCTTTAATTATATTTTTAGCCTTTTATCTCCCTAAGAGTAAAGCTTGGAGAAGGCTAAGTATTCCCGAGGATCAAAGAAAAGATTTGGGATATGTAGCAGTGAAAGAAAGGACAGATTTAATAGGAAAGAAGGGGAAGGCTCTTACTATGTTGAGGCCTACGGGTTTTGCTGATATAGAGAGAGAGAAGTTAGAAGTTTACTCAGAATCTGAATATTTGTCTCCAGGAACAGAAATTATTGTTGTAAGAGTTGAGGGGAATAAAATCTTTGTGAGGAGGGTTTAAAATGAATTTAGTATACACGTTTTTAATTTTTGTATTAGTTATAATTTTCTTCTCGATATTTTTTTCTTTTGTTCCTTTAGGACTTTGGATATCTGCATTAGCTGCTGGGGTTTCTATAAGGGTATTTGATCTTATTGGTATGAGATTGAGAAGAGTTCCTCCAGGAATAATAATAACATCAATGATAAAAGCACATAAGGCTGGATTAAATCTTACCTTAGACAAATTAGAAGCCCATTATCTTGCTGGTGGAAATGTAGATAGAGTTGTAAATGCTTTGATTGCCGCTCAAAGAGCAGGAATTCCTCTAAGTTTTGAAAAAGCAGCAGCTATTGATCTTGCTGGAAGAGATGTTTTGGAAGCAGTTCAAATGAGTGTAAATCCTAAAGTAATTGAAACCCCAGTTGTTGCAGCAGTGGCAAAGGATGGTATCGAATTAAAGGCAAAGGCAAGGGTAACTGTAAGAGCAAATATTGAAAGATTAGTAGGAGGAGCAGGAGAGGCAACAGTAATAGCAAGGGTAGGGGAGGGGATTGTTACAACAATTGGTTCTGCAGAAAGTTATAAAGAAGTTTTAGAAAATCCAGACAGTATTTCAAGAACTGTTCTTGCAAAAGGATTAGATGCGGGAACTGCTTTTGAAATTGTATCCATTGATATTGCAGATGTAGACGTGGGAAGCAATGTGGGAGCAAGATTAAAAAGTGATCAGGCAGAGGCAGATATGAGAATAGCTCAGGCTCAAGCTGAAAGTAGAAGAGCTTTAGCTATTGCAAGGGAGCAGGAAATGAAAGCATTAACTCAGGAGATGAGAGCAAAGGTTATTGAGGCAGAAAGAGAAATTCCTCTTGCTATAGCTCAAGCCTTTAAAGAGGGAAAGCTTGGAGTATTAGATTATTATACTTTGAAAAATATAATGGCTGATACTGCAATGAGAGAAGCAATATCTCAATTAACAAAAAAGACAGAAGAGGGCAAGGAATAATGGATTGGATCATCATACTTTATTTTCTTTTTATAATTTTAGGAAGTATTCTTTCTGCAATTAGAGAGACTCAAAAGAAAAAAATGAACGTACCAAGAAAGATAGAACCTATGTTAATCGAAAAGGAATTAGAAAAAGAAAAACTTGAAAAAGACAAAATAAAAGAAATCCAAGAAAGGACAGGAGCAGAACTCTATGATATTAAAAAGGCCTTAGAAGAAGCAAAAGGGAATATTTCCAAAGCGATAGCAATTTTAAGGGAGCAAGGAGTAATTATTAAAAAAGAAAAGTATGAGAAACCAATAACTACTTTACCGAAATTAGAAGAGAAAAAAGTTACACCTTCTCCTTTAAAATTAAAAAAAGAAAAACCCATTTTATTTTTAGAAGGGAATTTAGAAAAAAAATTGCCAGAAGCTATAATACTTATGGAGATTTTAGGACCTCCAAAAGCCTTTCAAGGTTTTGGTCCACCTTATCGTCGAAAATATCGATAATATCAAACTTATCAAAGCTATAAGTTTTTGAAAAAATTTCTGTAAAATTTATCTTCATTTTCTTTAAAGGAAGGTAGATTTTTGTTTCTTCATATATAGAAGTTACCTTTTTATCCTTTAAACCACATGGAATTATATAAGAGAATGGAGTTAAATCATTATTTACATTCAAGGCAAATCCGTGAAGAGAGACTCTTTCCTTTACTGCTATCCCAATAGAGCAAATCTTTCTATCTTCTACCCAAACCCCAATATATTTCTCTAAAATTTGAGATTCTATTCTATAATTCTTTAAAAGTTTTTGAATAGATTCTTCAATTGTAAGAATTAATTTTTTTATGCTATATATTCTGAAGATAAAATATCCTACAAGTTGTCCAGGCCCATGATAAGTTATATCTCCACCCCTTTCAATTCTATAAAAATCTATATTCAATCTTTTCAGTTCTTCTTCTGATTTTAATAAGTTCTCTATTTTTCCAAATCTTCCAAGAGTTATAACTGGAAAATGTTCCAAAAGGATAAGGGTATCTGGAATATTGTCTTTTACTCTATGAAAATGAAGAAATTTTTGTAGATCCCATGCCTTTTTATAGTCTAAACAAGGTAAATTTAAGACTTTTAAAATCAAGATTTACACCTCATGAGCTGAAACTTTTATCATTAAGTTTTTCCAGGATTTCTTTATAGCGAAGAAATAAAAATTAAATAAAGCCTTAAAAGTTATATCCATAGCCATAGCAATCCAAGCTCCAGGGAAGCCTATTTTTAGAATATTTATAAAGAAATAAGTAAAAGGAATCCTAATAATCCACATTCCAAGTCCATTTGAAATCATAGGAAGCTTTGACATCCCAGATCCTCTTAGTGATCCTGCCATAACCATATTAGTGGCTAATAAAGGTTGAACAAAAGCTATAATTTTTAATGCCAACACTGCCATATTAATAACATCTTTTTCTCTGCTAAATATTTTCACTAAATAATCAGGAAATAAAAATAAGAAAATTCCTATTGTTCCCATAAAAACTGCAGTTATTTTCCATGCTTCTATCGAGGCTTTAAATGCATTATCATCTTCTTTTGCTCCTCTAAATTGTCCCACAAGGGCTGTTGCAGCAACTGCAAAGGCAAAACCTGGTTGAAATGATAAAGATTCAATATTTAATGCAATTCTATGAGCAGCATAGGCTTTTGTTCCTAACTGAAGCACAATTGAAGCATAGATTAATGCTCCAATAGAGAAGAACAATTGTTCCAAAGAAGTAGGAACCCCAATTCTTAATATTTGAAGTATTTTATCCTTTTCAAAACTTAATATTCTATTGATTTGAATTCTGAATAACGAGTTTTTGAAATATAAAACAATAAAGAGATAAGTTAAGGCGATTAATCTTGAAATAGAAGTTGCTAAAGCAGCACCAGCAACTCCCATTGCTGGAAGGCCTAATTTTCCAAATACTAATATATAATCACCAAGAATATTTATAATATTGGCTACCATAGTTACATATAATGGTGTTTTAGTATCCCCAGCACCTCTTAAACCAGCAGAAATTATAGGAATAAAAACTAAAAGAAAACCAGGGATAAGTATATATTTAAGATATAAAGAAGTAAGACTTACTAAATCTCCTCTTGCTCCTAATAAAGGCAATAATGGATCTATACAAAAAACTCCAAATAAAAACAAAAGTAAGGACAAGATTAATCCAAGGGTTAAAGAATTTGAAATATAAACTTGCGCAGTTTTGTATTTTTTAGCTCCTATACTATGGGCTACTGTTACTAAGGTTCCTGTAGTTAAAGATGCTAATATGGCAATAAATATATTAACTATTTGACTTCCCAAGCCTACAGATGATAATGCTACATTTCCTAAGAATCCTACGAAAAACATGTCGACAAAACTAAATAAAAGTTGAAAAAGATTTTCTATAAAAACAGGAAATCCAAGACTTAGTAATTTTTTTCTTATATTTATATCTCTATTATTCCACAAGTTCCAATTATCCATACAAACCAAAAAATTTCTATAAAAAGAGGCGACTGGGGTAGATTTAGTTTCCCCAGCCGCCTATAAGGAGGGGGGTGTAAATTATTATAAAACAATAAATATATTTATGTCAAAAATAACTTATTGTTTTAAGTAGATAGGTATGGGGATAGGTACCAGTATAATAAAGAAGGTAGATTTTATAGAGAAATAGAAAGAGATAAGAATAAAAAGATAGAAAGAAAAGAGGCTGCAACCATCATCCTTGATATAATTAAGAAGTTAAAGCTATCCATGAAATTAGAAAAATTTCTTCTGAAAAAGAAAGAAATATTCTGAGAAAAGTATATCTCTAAGAATTTTCTCCTAATAAAACTCCTCCTCACCTCGAAAATCTTATAACCTTTGAAGCTAAAAGAACTGGCTTCTCTTATAGAAGACTCAAATCCTTTATTCAAAGAAAGTATTCCTTATCTATCTCTGAAAATACCATTAAAGCTATCCTTTTACTCTTATGAGCTTAATTCTACTTTTGGATTTTCTTTCATTGTTTTTGTTTCCTTATGGTTGAGAGCTCATAATATTAGGCATAAAATAGAGATAAGATTGGATAATGGGGAAGAGTTTTGTTCAGGAAGTGAGAGGAA
>CALHLF010000077.1 GCA_938034905.1 uncultured bacterium
TATATTTTTGTAAGTCCATGGATAATTGGATTTTTAGCCTTTATAATTTTTCCCCTTATAACTTCTTTTTACCTTTCCTTTACAAGATATGATATTCTATCTTCCCCAAGATTAATTGGGCTTAACAATTGGATAAGAATGTTTACTCAAGATTCAAGATTTTGGAACTCCACAAAAGCAACTTTTAAATTTGTAATCTTTGAAGTTCCTTTAAGACTTATTTTCGCTTTTTTAGTAGCTTTAGTTTTTAGTTTAAGGGAAAGCAAAATTCTAAACTTGTATCGTGCCATATATTATATCCCTTCTCTTATTGGGGGAAGTGTAGCTATTGCAGTTGTATGGAGACAAGTCTGGGGAATCGATGGAATTATCAACGCTCTTCTTTCAATTTTTGGTATAAAAGGAATAAATTGGCTTGGTGATCCTCGAACTGCAATATGGACCCTTATTTTACTTGCAGTTTGGCAATTTGGATCTCCCATGCTAATATTTTTAGCAGCATTAAAACAAGTTCCCAAAGAATTATATGAAGCTGCATATATTGATGGTGCTGGATTTTGGAAGAGACTATTTACTATAACAATTCCTATGATTACTCCAGTTATCCTTTTTAATCTTATAAATCAAATGATTCACGGGTTTATGGCATTTACCCAATCATATATCATAACCCAAGGTGGCCCTTTAGATTCAACTTTATTTTTTGCAGTTTACATGTATAGAAAGGGATTCAATGATTTTGAAATGGGATATGCATCTGCCCTTGCATGGTTTATGTTAGCTATTGTGGGAGTACTTACTATTTTAATATTTAAGACATCTCGAAGATGGGTTTATTATGAGGCAGAGGAGGGAGTATAGTGAGAAATAATATAAATAAGATAATATATTATCTTTTTGTGACCCTTCTTGCTTTTTTAATGGTTTATCCTGCCCTTTGGATGCTAAGTAGCTCTTTAAAACAGCCTTGGGAAATATTTTCGGATGTTCTTAACCTTATTCCTAGGGAACTAAATTTCAATAATTATAGGGAAGGATGGCAAGGATTTGGAGGGATAACCTTTGCTACATTCTTCAAGAATTCCCTTATAATAGCTATCTCAGTAACTATTGGCACAGTTATTTCCTCTACCCTTGTTGCTTACGGACTTGCAAGAATTCCCTTTATAGGTAGAAGATTATGGTTTACTACAGTAATCCTTACATTGATGCTTCCCATGCAGGTCCAAATTGTTCCAAGATATATCCTCTTTATGAAACTTGGATGGATAAATACTTTTAGACCTTTAATTGTTCCTACTTTTTTAGGTGGTCCCTTTTTTATATTTATGATAATGCAATTCATAAGAGGAATTCCAAAGGAATTAGATGAATCTGCTTTTATAGATGGAGCAGGAAGATTTGGAATATTTTATCATATAATTCTTCCCAATTTAAAACCTGTAATTACTACAGCTGCTATTTTCTCCTTCTATTGGACTTGGAATGATTTCATGGGACCATTGGTATATTTAAATAGCCCCGAAAAATACACTGTTTCTGTTGCTCTACGAGCCTTTTCTGACCCATCTGCTGTAACCAATTGGGGCGCAGTCTTTGCTATGTCTACTTTATCCTTAGTTCCTGTTCTGATATTATTTGTTTTCTTCCAAAAATATATTGTTGAAGGAATATCTACCACTGGTCTTAGAGGCTAGGAAAGGAGGAATTTTGTCAGTGGATAATATTAAGATTGGATATATTGGTGGAGGCTCTAAGGGTTGGGCATGGAGATTTATGTCTGATCTTGCTTTAGAAGACAGTTTTTCTGGAGAAGTAAGGTTATACGATATAAATTATGAGTCTGCAAAAATTAATGAAATTATAGGAAATAGAATAAGTGAGCAAAAGGATGCAAAGGGAAAATGGAGATATAGGGCAGTTAAGGAGATTGGTGAGGCATTGGAAGGGGCAGATTTTGTTATAATCTCAATTCTTCCAGGCACCTTAGATGAGATGGAGATAGATGTACATCTTCCTGAAAAGTATGGGATCTACCAAGCTGTGGGAGATACACCTGGTCCTGGAGGGATAATTAGAAGCTTAAGAACAATTCCCATATATATAGAATTTGCCGAGGCAATAAAAAAATATTCTCCCTCTTCCTGGGTAATAAATTACACAAATCCCATGGCACTATGTGTAAGAACATTATATGCTATATTCCCTAAAATAAAAGCTATTGGTTGCTGTCATGAGGTTTTTAAGATTCCAAAGCTTCTTTCTTTAATGTTAAAAGAAAAGGAAGGAATAGAAGTAAATCCATCAGAAATTAAACAGAACGTTCTTGGCATAAATCATTTCACATGGGTAGATAAAATTTCTTGGAATGGAAGGGATCTTTTACCTATTTATGGAGAATTTGCCGAGAAATATTATTATGAAGGATATGAGGAAGAAAAGGATAGATGGAAAAAAGATTTTTTTGCGTCGGCTAACAGAGTTAAATTTGACCTTTATAAAAGATATCGGATAATTGCAGCAGCAGGAGATAGACATTTAGCAGAGTTTTTACCCTGGTATCTTGAAAGTCCTGAAAAGGTTTATGAATGGAAATTTTCCCTTACCCCTGTTTCTTTCCGCAAGGAACAAGCAAAATCTCTCAGCGAAATGAGCGAGAAACTTGCAAAGGGTGAAATGGATTTTCCCATAAAACCATCGGGAGAGGTTGGGGTTCAAATAATGAAAGCTCTTCTTGGTCTTTCTGACTTTATAACCAATGTAAACTATCCAAACTTAGGACAGATGGAAGATATTCCTAAGGATGCTGTTGTAGAAACCAATGTATATATTACAAAAGATAAGATCTTACCAATATATTCAGGAAAACTTCCCTATGATGTAAATTCTTGGGTATTAAGACATATCATGAATCAAGAAATGATTCTTTCCGCAGTCCTTGACAAAGATAGAGAACTTGCCTTTCGGGCCTTTTATAATGATCCATTGGTGGAGAGCAAGGTTAGTTGGAATACTGCAAGAAAAATGTTTATGGAAATGATAGAGGGAACGAAGAGATTTGTCCCTAAATATTTAGGGGGAGAAAAATAGAGAAAGGAGGCATATTTCATGGGCTTTAGATCTTTGATAATATTGGCTCTCCTAAGTGTTTTCCTTTTTACCCTTGGATTTACTCAGGAAGTTGTTTTAACATTAGAAGATAAACCTATAGGATTTGGAGAGGAGACCACGGGAGGGCTTGGAGGAAAAATCGTTACTATTGATAATGTAAATGATTTTAAGAAATATGTTCAAGAGAAGGAACCATATATTATTTTAGTTAAAGGTATTATCGATACAAGTAAAGAACCTGCCCAAATTAATATAGAGTCAAACAAAACTATAATTGGAATAACTCCGGACGCTGGAATTGTGGGATGGGGTATTTATCTAAAAAAGGTAGAGAATGTAATAATCAGAAATTTAACTATTAGAAATACCTTTGAAAACCCTAAGAATGATGCCATCACTATTGAAACCTCAAAGAATGTTTGGATAGATCATTGTACCCTTAATAGTGAGAGAATAGTGGTTCCAGAGAATGAAAAGGAAAAGGATAAAGTGGATGCACTTCTTGACATCATTAAAGCTTCTTATGGAATTACTGTATCCTGGAATATATTTGAAAATAGCTGGAAATGCACCCAAGTGGGTAGTAGTGATAGTTCCACAGTGGATGTAGATTCTAAGGTAACTTATCATCATAATATATTTAGAAATACTAACTCAAGGCATCCCAGTGTAAGATTTGGAACAGTCCATATCTTTAATAATTACTATAAAAACATTCTCCTTTATGGAATTGCCTCAAGGATGGGAGCAAAGGTTATTGTTGAGAACAATTACTTCGAAAAGGTTCCTCTTCCCATCACCACTCAATTTGAAAGTCCCCAAGATGGATATGTAAAAGAAGTAGGAAACATCTTTATTGATTGTGGAGATAACAATATTACTCAAGAATTAGAAGAAGTTTCACTTCCTTATAAATATAGTTTGAATAATACAAAAGATATTCCTGAATTACTAATGAAGGAAGCAGGAGCAGGAAAAAAGGTTATTCTTCCTTAAGGAGAAGGGAATATGAAAAAATTAGCTCTTTTAATTTTTCTTTTAATAGTAACTCTCCCCTCTTTTTCTTTAGAGAGGGGAGAGTTGATCTGGGAAAAGGTGTATGGAGGCCCAAAAGGTGAAAAAGGATATGGAATAGTTTTGGCAATTAATGGTTATATTGTTGTAGGTGAAACCTTGTCCTTTGGGAGTGGAGGAAAGGATATTTATATTTTAAAAATAGATAAGAAAGGGAATAAAATCTGGGAAAAAACCTTTGGTGGCCCTAAGGATGATTATGCTTATTCAATTATAAAGGGAAAGAACGGATACATAATTATAGGAGGAACAAGATCCTTTGGCGAAGGAAATAGTGATGTTTTAGTTTTAAAGATAAATGAAGGGGGAGAGATTTTGTGGTATAAGACCTTTGGGGGGAAGGGATTTGAAGAAGGATGGAGAATAGAAAAGGATAAAAGGGAAGAAAATTATGTAATAGTGGGAAGAACCACATCCTTTGGTAGAGGACAATATGATTTTTATCTAATAAAAATCGATGAAAATGGAAACATGATTTGGGAAAAAACCTTTGGAGGAAAGGGAAGTGATTATGGGTATGATATCTGCACAACCTCTGATGGGAAATATGTTGCTGTAGGTATCTCTAATTCCTTTTCTGAAACTCAAGATATTTATGTAATAAAAATAGATAAGAATGGAAATCTTATATGGGAAAAAACTTTTGGAGGGAAGGGGTTCGACTATGCTTATTCCTTGGCCTATTCGGGGGATGGATATATTATTGTTGGAAATTCTAATTCCTTTTCAGAGACTCCTGATCTTTATATCTTAAAAATAAATCAGAAGGGAGAAAAAATTTGGGAAAAAATTTACGGAGGTAAAGGATACGATACTGGGTTTTATATAAGAAAAATTGGGAAAAATGAATACTTAATAGTTGGAGGTTCAAACTCTTCTGGGGCAGGAAATTCTGATTTATTTATAGTAAAAATAAATAAAGAAGGAGAAAGAATCTATGAGGGATTTTTTGGAGGAGAAGATCTTGACGAGGGTTGGGGATTTATCAAAGATATTTCTTCCTATATTTTTGTTGGAAGATCAGAATCCTTTAGTGTAGCAAATAGTGAAATATATTTATTAAAATTAAGAATCTAATTTTTCGTATAAGGGAGGAGATATGGTAGACGTAATTTCATATGGAGAAGTGATGATAAGAATAACCCCTCAGAGGTTTAAAACCTTTGTTGCCAGTAATAGTTGGGAAGTTGAGATTGGAGGAACAGAAGCAAATGTTCTTGTGGGACTTTCTATCTTGGGATTTAAAACTGAGTTTATTTCCTCCTTTCCCGATAATTTTTTAGGTTATAAAGCATTATATGAGCTAAGAAAATATGGGGTGGGAACAGAAAGAGTAAAAATGACTTCTGAAGGAAGGATGGGGATTTATTTTGTAGAACTTCATCATAAAACAAGGGGAATCCAAGTGCTTTATGATAGGAAAAACTCTTCTTTCTCATTAACTCCCCTTGACGAAGAAGATTTAAATTTTATAAAAAATGCTCGTCTAATTCACCTTACAGGTGTAACTCCAAGTTTAAGTGATATTTGCAGAGAAAATGTTAAAAAAATCTGCAATTACAAAGGGAAAAATCAAAAACTATCCTTTGATGTAAATTATAGACAAAAACTTTGGAATAAGGAGGAATGTAGAAAATTTTTAGATGAGATTATACCTTTAGCAGATATTTTGTTCCTTAAAAAAGAGGACTTTAATATTTTGTTTGATGAAAAAATAAATGAAGAGGATATTCTTTTTTATCTTCAAAGATTGTATGGAGAGGAAAAAATATATATACTAACAAAGGGAGAAGAAGGATGCAGTGTTCTTTTTAAGAGTAATATCTTTTCAAAATCTGCCTTTTCTACCGATGTTGTAGAAAGGATTGGTGCAGGAGATGCCTTTGTTACAGGTTTCTTATATGGATATCTTGAGGGGAGAAGTCTAGAGGAGTCTGCAGAACTTGGAAATGCTATGGCATCTTTGAAGATGAGTGTATTCGGAGACTTTCCTTCCATTGATAGGAGAACCTTGGAACATTATTTAGATTCATTAAATAATGATAGGAGTGTGGAGAGATGAAAACAAAGACAGGTATTAATTCTGCAGAACAGACCTTGGAAATTTTAGAATATATTATCCTTTCAGGAAGAGAATTATCCTTAAAGGAAATTTCAGAAGAGATTGGACTTCATATTTCCACTGTACATCGCTATCTATCTTCTCTAATAAATAAGGGGTTTGTAAGAAAGACGTCCAATGGTTTTTACAAGCCTGGATTTAGAATATTGGAACTTTCCTCCTATATTCTCCAAAGTTTTGATCTCCGAGATATTGCTCGTCCCTATTTAATAGATCTTATGGAAAAGACAAAACAGACAGTTCATTTGACCATAAAAGATGGATTTGAGGGAGTTTACATTGACAAAGTGGAAGGTCCTGGAACCCTTCCTATGATGTCAAGAATTGGTATGAGGATGCCCCTTTATTCTACAAGTTTTGGAAAGATCCTTCTTGCTTATAGTTCCGAGGATTATATAGAGGATTATCTTAGAAAAGTGCCCCTTATTCCAAGAACAGAAAATACTATAACAAGTCCTGAAAAATTGAAGGAAGAGCTTAAAAAAATAAGAGAAAGAGGATACGCCTTTGATGAGGAAGAAAATGAAAGGGGAATAAAATGTATTGGGGCTCCTATATTTGACTTTTCAGGAAAAGTAGTAGCAGCTGTTTCTATATCAGGATATTATTTAAATTTTGAGGGGGAAAATAAAGAGAAACTTTTATTAGAATTATTAAAAACTTGTGAAAATATTAATAATGTCTTAAAAAGTAAAGCTTAAGGAGGATTAATTCATGGACTTATCTACTTATTATGTGGGGCTTAAGCTCAAGAATCCTATTGTTATTGCCTCTTCAGGTCTTACTGAAAATCTTAAAAATATGAAAAAATGCGAAGAGAATGGCGCAGCCGCCTTAGTAGTAAAATCTCTTTTTGAAGAAGAAGTTTGCAGAACTTCCCCCACTCCTCGGTTTGAAATTATAAATAGATCTATGGGACCTTTAAGATCTCAAACCTTTTATTCCTTTGAACAGGCAAGCCCCTTTTCTCCCGAGGAATATTTTAAAGAAGTTAGCAAAGCTTTAAATATTTTATCTATTCCTGTAATTCCAAGTATAAATTGCATTACCCATGAGGGATGGATTAAATACTCAAAGATGGCTGAAAAGATTGGTGCTCCTGCATTAGAGCTTAATGTTTCTTGTCCCCATGGATCCATATCCTTTAGAGGTCAGGATGTGGATAATACAATTTTAAGGGTCGCAAGAATAGTTAGAGAAAATGTAAAGATTCCTCTTATTGTAAAAATGCCTATACAACTTTCATCTCCCCTTGCAATGGCAAAGGACTTAGAGGAAATAGGAATAGATGGATTAGTTATGTTTAATAGATTAACAGGTCTTGATATAGATCTTGAGACAGAAAAACCTATTCTCCATGGGGGATATGCAGGACATGGAGGTCCCTGGACTCTAAATTACGTTTTGAGATGGATTTCTCTTTCACGTCCCAATCTTAAAATCTCTATTGCAGGATCAGGTGGGGTAGGAAGTGGTGATGATGTAGCAAAATATATTTTATCAGGTGCCGATGTAGTCCAGATATGTAGCATTGTATATCTCATGGGGTATGAAATAATTTCTAAAATTGTTGATAACTTTAAAAGATTTATGGAAAAGAAAAATTATAACTCCATCTCAGAATTTAAAGGGAAAGTCTCTGGTAAGGCAATTTTAGGAAATTATGAGATAGATAGAAGACATTTATTTACTGCATATATTAATCCATCTTTATGTAATAGTTGTGGGATATGTAAGAGAATATGTATTTACGATGCTCCCATCGAGAAAGATGGAAAATACTTTATTACTAATCTTTGTGATGGTTGTGGATTATGTGTAAAACTTTGTCCCACAAAGGCTATTAGTATGAATAGGATTAATTCTTAGAATGCTGAGGGACAAATATCTGATAAAATACATTCAGAACATAAAGGTTTTTGAGCTTTACATATATTTCTTCCATGGGAGATTAAAAGAAAGGAGAAATTTCCCCAATCTTCTGGAGGGATAATTTTCATAAGATCAAATTCCAACTTCTCTCTATTCTTTTCATTGGAAAGACCCAATCTATGGGAAAGACGAAAAACATGGGTATCAATAACTATTCCCTCATTTTTACCATATCCTGCAGATAGAACCACATTTGCAGTTTTCCTTGCTACTCCTGGAAGTTTTAAAAGATCCTCCATACTATCAGGAACTTTTCCATTGTATTTTTCTAAAATTATCTGAGCACATGCTTTTATATTTTTCGCCTTGGTTTTATAATAATTTACTGATTTAATATCCTTTTCCAATTCTTCTAAGGGAACATGAGCGTAATCTTCTATACTTTTATACTTTTTAAAAAGAGCCTTTGTGACCATATTTACCCTTTCATCAGTGGTTTGTGCAGAAAGAATTGTGGCAACCAAAAGCTCCCATGGATTTGAAAAGATTAAGGCAGTTTTAGGCTCATAAATTCCCTTTAACCTTTTTAAAATTTCCCTTATCCTTTCTTCTTTCTCCATAAACATCACCTGATTTTTATTTTGAAGTATATACTTTATAATGATAAAATGGCAAGAGTTTCTAATAAAAATGTTATAAAATAAAAATAAAAAAATAATTAGGAGGCAAAAATGAGTCTAAGAGGAGATCTTCTAAGTTTGCCATTATGGGAGGTCTTACAATTAATTTCTTCTGGAAGAAAAACAGGAAAATTTCAAGTGGAAGATAATGGTAATAAAGTTGAAGTATTTTTTAAGGATGGAAGGATTGTATATGCCAAAGGAGGCAATTTAGAAAATTTAGATGCTTTATTAGATTTAGCCTTATGGAGAAGGGGACATTTTCTTTTTATCCCCGATGAAACACCTTCCGTTTCTCCTATAAGTTTAGATCCCTTTGAGATATTAATAAGCTCTGAAAAATACATAGATCTTTTGAATTATTTATCAGATTTTATTTTAATTCCCATAAGTACAGAGGGATTATCAAAGGAAGAAGAAAATATTGCAAACCTTTTTGATGGGAAAAAAGATGTGGAAGATGTAATAAATGAAGTTGGCCTCTTAAAGATTAGAACCTTAGAAATTATAAAAAATTTAATGGAGAAAGGGAAACTAATAAAGATTGATGATGACCAAAACCTATTTTGGTTTTATATTTTCTTTAGAAGTTGGAAATATATTTTAGAGGAATTTTCTAAAAAGGGGATAAGTGAAAGAAGTATAAAAAGAAACTGGAGGGAATTTTTAGATAAAAGTGATACAATGGTAAAATCTATATTTGAGGAAATAACCTTTCCTAAAGAAATCTCTCCTCTTTATTTTTACAGATATATGAAGGAAGAATACATCCCCTCAGAAGAAGAAATAAAAGATGTATTCGAAAATATGATCTCCGGCGAGAAAGTTATTTGGAGTAGTATTTATAGGAATGTAAAACAATTTTCTACCTCTTCTTTAGAGGATTTTTCTAAAAAATCTTTAAGATTTCTTTTTTC
>CALHLF010000078.1 GCA_938034905.1 uncultured bacterium
AAAATCTTAGAAGAAAATTTAAGGAAAGATTTAGAAAGGCTAATAAAGGAAAAGTATTATTTAGAAAAAAAGGAAGTACAAGAAAAGGAGCAGGAGGAAAGATTAAGAGAAGAGATTAATAAAAGAGAAAGAGATATTAAGCTTTTAAAAGAAGAAGAGAAAATATTAAAGGAAAAATGTCAAAAATTAAGGGAAGAAATTATTGTGGAAGAAACAATTTTAAAACAGCTAAAGAAAAGGAAAGATGAAGTGGAAAAGGAATATTTAGAAAAATTCGACAAAAAACCCTCTTTAAAAATTGATCTTCCAGAGGGTAAATTAAAGTTAAGAGAAAAGGAAATTTTAAGGGAAATGGAAGAAATAGGTCCTATAAATTTTTTGGCAAAAGAGAAATTATTAGAGGAAGAGAGAAAGTATAAAGAATTATCAAATGAATTAGAAGATATATATGGCTCTATTTCTTCTTTAAGAAAAATTATAAAAGATACAAGAAGAGAAGCAGAGAGAAGATTCTTAGATACTTATGAAAAATTAAGAGATATTTCTAATAAAAACTGGAAATTGTTTTTTCCTCATGGAGAGTTTGATTTAATCCTAACTAATTTAGAAGATCCTCTCAACAGTGAGGTTTCAATAAAAATAACTTCGGACAAGAAAAACTACAAAAGTTTATTAATGTTATCTGGGGGAGAAAAAAGCATCTCTGCTCTCTCTTTACTTTTAGCTGGTATTGAGATGGCACCTGTTAATTTTTGTTTCTGGGATGAAATAGATTCTGCTTTAGATAATCATAACGCAGAGATATTAGGGAGAAAGATAAAAGATTTAAGCAAGAAGATTCAGTTTATTTTGATAAGTCATAACCCTACTTTAATGAGTTTTTCAGAAGTTTTATATGGAATAACTATTAATGAGAAAGGCTCCTCTCAAATTATAGTATATAATTTAGAAAAAGAGGTAAGTTTGAAATGAGCTTTTGGAAAAGTCTTTCAAAACTTCAAGATTTTGCTAAAAAATTACAAGAAATATTTAAAATTAACAAATTAGATGATAATTTTTATGAAGAATTAGAAGCCCACCTACTTCAAGGGGATTTAGGTTTAGAACTTACTGAAGAAATAATAAGAGAGATAAAAAATAAGAAATTTTCTCAACTATTAGAAGTGAGAATTTTTCTAAAAGAATATCTATGCGCTCTCTTTTCTGGATTAAACAATAATCTTAATCTGCATCCTGAAATTATAAATGTTATTATATTTTCAGGGGTTAATGGAACAGGCAAAACAAGTTCCATAGGAAAGATGGCATATTATCTTAAAAGTTTAGGTTATTCTCCTGTCATATCTGCAAGTGATACCTTTAGAGCAGGGGCTATTGAACAAATAAAAATTTGGGGTGAGAGGGCAGGGGTAGAGGTTATAGCCCAAAAGGAAGGTTCAGATCCAGCATCAGTAGCTTATAATTCTTTAGAATTTGCAAAGGCAAGGGGAAAGAATGTTGTTCTTATAGATACTGCTGGAAGAATGCATACTAAAACAAATCTTATTGAAGAACTAAGAAAGATTGAAAGAGTTGTTGAAAAAAATTTAGGTTATCCTGTAATAGAAAATCTTTTAGTAATAGATGCAACTTTGGGACAAAATGTTATTAAACAAGTGGAAATATTTAAGGATGCTCTTAATTTGACAGGAATAATATTAACTAAATTAGATGGGACTGCAAAAGGTGGTGTAATATTCAATTTAGTAAAAAGATTTTCTCTACCAGTAAAGTTTGTTTCTATAGGGGAATCTATCGAAGATTTAAAAATTTTTCAGCCTGAAGAATTTATTGATAATTTTTTAATAGGAGATTAATATGATTAGAAAAGCCAAAATTTATGATGTTTCTGAACTTCAAAAATTAATAAACGAGTTTGCTGATAAAGGACTTCTTCTTCCCAGATCTCTCAGTGATTTATATGAAAATATTAGAGATTTTTATGTATTGGAGATTAATGGTATAATTGTTGGGTGTTGTGCTCTTCATGTAATTTGGGAAGATTTGGGAGAAATAAGATCTTTGATAGTAAGAGAGAATTATAGAGGACAGAAATGGGGAGAGAGATTAGTGAAGATATGTTTAAAGGAGGCAAAATTTTTAGGTTTAAAAAGGGTTCTTTCTTTAACGTATATCCCTGAGTATTTTGAAAAATTAGGGTTTAAAAGAGTAGATAAAAGAAGTTTGCATTACAAAGTCTGGACTGATTGTACCAAATGTCCTAAATTCCCTGATTGTGGAGAGGAGGCCTTATTGTATTATTTATGAAGAATAGATTATATCTGACTGTTATTCTTTTTATAGTAGATAGGATAAGCAAGGAGGTGATGAAAAGAGTTTTAACGTTGAATAAGCCGTACCCCAAAAATTCTTTTTTTTCTCTGCATCTTTTATACAATTATGGTGGGGCTTTAAGCATTGATATACCTCATTTCTTTTTAGTATTTGCAGGTATACTGGTAAGTTTTTTTCTTATTTTTTATGTGATAAAAAGGAAAGTTTTCTATTATGAGCTATCCCTTATTCTTGCAGGAGTCTTAGGTAATTTATATGATAGAATATTTTATGGCTATGTTATTGACTTCATATCCTTTGGAAAATTTCCTGTGTTTAATCTTGCTGATTCTTTTATTTCTTTTGGTATATTTCTTTTATTTTTAAATATGTTTAAAAAATAAGGGAGGTAATTTAGATGTATCCTAAACTTCTCACAATTCCGCAATTTAATATCCTAAAATATAAAATTGGTCCTATTACCATCTATTCTTGGGGTACTTTTGTTGCCCTTGGATTTCTTATTGGTATTCTATTTGCCATGAGATGGGCTAAAAAGGAAAATATTGATCCAGATCATGTTTTAAACATATCTGTTTGGAGTATCATAAGTTCTATAATAGGAGCAAGGATAGTTTATGTAATAAAATATTGGAGCAGTTATCAAAATAAGCTTATTTCTATTCTTTATCTTTGGGATGGTGGATTAATATTTTTTGGTGGATTTTTAACAGCCTTAGGTGTTATCCTTCTTTACTTAAGAAAGTATAAAATTCCATATTGGAAATTCTTAGATATTTCTGCTCCTGCATTGACCATTGGTTCAGCTATTGGAAGGATTGGATGTTTCTTAAATGGATGTTGTTATGGATATGAGACTCCTCTTCTTTGGGGAATAAAATTTCCTAATATTTATGGATATAGACATGCAACAGAGTTGTATTACACCTTTGGTTTTATTATAGTTTTTCTATATCTTTTGTATGTTAAAAAACATAAGTCCTTTGAAGGAGAGGTTACTACAAAATTCTTTATCTATTATTCTCTTACCTTCTTTATAGTAGAAGTATTTAGAGATAATCCAAGAAATTTCTTATATTTAACAGGATCTCAAGTAATATCTTTAATACTTATTATTTTTGGAATATATGCCTTTAATAGAAGATTAAGAAATCAACCTATTATTCCTTGGATTTCAAAGGTTCAATTGGCAAAAAGGGCAAAAAAATAAAGGGGGGAAGGCCCCCCTTTTTATTTATTCTCTATTTAATTTTCTTATAAGTTCATCTAACATCTCTTCAGTGATTTGTTCCCCTCCAAAGGATAAAAGACCTCTTAATGGCATATACTTCATCATATTTACAAACATCTGATATAGATCTCCTGGAGCATCTTTTAATGGACTTTTTTCTATGATTTGTTGAATTACAGGTTTAAAGATTTCTTCTGCATAAGGGTCTTCTATAATATCTCCAATTGTGGAATTTTTATGATATTTTCTCTTAATTTCAACTGTAGATTTTACATAAATGGTGTCTTTTAATACAATATCTCTTGACGATTTTCCTATTAATATTTCAAATTCTCCAGTTTCCACATACCAATCTTTTATATCCATATTGAAATATGCAAAAGCTCTTTTATCCAATTCAAATTCTACTTCTTTCTCTTCTCCTGGTTCTAACTCTACTTTTACAAATCCCTTCAATTCTTTTTCTGGTCTTATCACACTACTTTTTATATCTCTTACATAGAGCTGTACTATTTCTTTTCCTTTTACCTTTCCAGTATTTTTAACTTTTATTTTTACCTTTAATATTTCTTGATCCGTTAATTCTTTTTTATCTAATTTTAAATCTGAATACTCAAAAGTTGTATATGAAAGTCCATATCCAAAGGGGAACAATACCTCCATTTCTTTTTTATCATAGTATCTATATCCTACGAATATACCTTCTCTATACTCTGCGCGGTCTTTTTCTCCTGGAAAGAATAAGTAAGATGGATTATCACTTAATTTCTTTGGAAATGTTTCTGCAAGTTTTCCAGAAGGATTTGCTACCCCAAAAAGTACATCAGCTACTGCTCCTCCCCATGCTTGCCCTCCTAAATATGTTTCAAGAATTGCTTTAGGTTTTTCTATCCATGGCATCTCTATAGGAGAGCCATTACTCAGAACTACTACTAAATTATGATTAATTTGAGCTATCTCCTCGATTAATTTATTATGACTTTCAGGCATTTTCATATGAGGCCTATCATATCCTTCTGATTCATATCTTTCTGGAAGTCCTGCAAAGATAACTACAACATTTGCCCTCTTGGCTACCTCTTTTGCCTCTTCTATTAATTTTTCATCTGGGATATCACTATCTAAATTATATCCTTCTGAATACAAAATATTTGCTTTCCCCTCAACAATTTTTGTAATCTCTTCTACAGCATCATCAACCCTTGTTGGATTAACGTGAGAACTTCCTCCTCCTTGAAATCTTGGTTTTTTAGCAAAGGCTCCAATTAATGCAATAGTTCCTTCTTTCTTTAAGGGTAGAATATTATCTTCATTTTTGAGTAGTACAAAACACTCTCTTGCAACTTCTCTTGCCAACTTATGATGGGCTTCTTTATCATAAGTTGCCTTTTCCTTTTTATTTTCAATTGCTCTAAATACTATCTTTAATATTCTCTCTACTGCTCTATCTAAAATTTCTTCTGGTAGTTTTCCACTTCTTACTGCTTCTATGATCTTTTTATCCCCATGTCCTCCATCATAAGGCATTTGAAGATCAAGTCCTGCGGAAAGTCCAAGTACTCTATCATTTACTGCTCCCCAATCTGATACTACAAATCCCTCAAATCCCCATTCATTTCTTAATATTTGTGTAAGTAGAAACTCATTTTCAGATGCATAAGTTCCATTTACTTTGTTATATGAACACATTACAGTCCAAGGTTTTGCTTCCTTTACAGCCTTCTCAAAACTTGCAAGATATATTTCTCTCAATGTTCTTTCGTCAACAATAGCATCTACCGTAAGTCTTCTATGTTCTTGATTATTTGCTGCAAAATGTTTTATAGAAGTCCCGACCCCCTCACTCTGTACACCTTTTATAAAATGTTTTGCCATTTCCGAAGAAAGAAAAGGATCTTCCGAGTAATATTCAAAATTTCTTCCACAAAGAGGCGACCTTTTAATGTTTACTCCAGGCCCAAGAAGTATTTGGACATTCTCCGCTTGACATTCTTCTCCTATTGCTTTTCCTACTCTTTCTAAAAGCTCTCTATCCCAAGATGAAGCAAGGGTTACTGCTGTAGGGAAGCATGTAGCTGGTATACTTTTGTCAAAAAGTTCATCTGCCTTTCTTAGCCCATGAGGTCCATCAGACATTCTTATAGAGGGTATGCCAAGTCTTTCAATAGATTTTGTATGCCATGCATCCTTTCCAGAACAGAGGGAAGCTTTTTCTTCAAGAGTCATTTGAGAGATGAGTTTTTTTATATCCTGTTCCATACCTAAACCTCCTTTAAATTAATAAAATTTTTCCCTGATAAGTATAGCATAAAAGTTTCTTATTGAGACTAATAAATAATATCCATTCTTTTTTAACTTTATCTACACTATTCTTATTCGGGATTCTATTCCAAGTAATAATTGACTTTTGAAGAAAAATTTTTTATTCTTTTAGAGAAATTTTTTCAAAGGAGGCTTGATATGAGCGTTCCAAAAATAGATAGAGATTTATGTATTGGATGCGGAGTTTGTGCCTCTCTCTGTCCTGATGTTTTTGAAGTTGATGATGAGGGTAAAGCAAGAGTAATAGAAGGGGCAGATTGCGAGTCTGCAGGATGTTGCCAAGACGCTATAGATTCTTGTCCTGTAGCTGCAATTACTTTTTGATTTTGAAGGAAGGCAATCGCCTTCCTTCTTTTTAATTTAGAAAAAAATCAGAGATGGTGTGAGATAATTTCCTTTCTTAGCCAATTTAAAGCATTTACTGTAGCCAGTAGTCTTATCCTTTCTCTATTTCCAGATAATTTATGCTCTTTATATTTTACTTCCCCATCAAAATATAGTCCAAAATAGATGAGCCCTACAGGTTTTTCTGAACTTCCTCCCTCTGGACCTGCAATTCCTGTGATAGATAGTCCAATTCTTGATCCAGATGTTAAAGCGATTCCTTTAGCCATTTCCATGGCACATTCTTTACTTACTGCTCCAAATTTTTTTAAAGTTTCCTCTTTTACACCTAATCTTTTAATCTTTGAGTCATTATTATAAGCGACAATTCCTTCTATTAATACCTTAGATATTCCAGGACAGTTTACTAATTTAGAGGTAAGCATCCCTCCTGTACAGGATTCTACAATTGATATTGTGAGATCTCTTTCAATTAACATTTCTCCTACAACTTCTTCTAAAGATTTCTCTCCCTCACCATATATATATTCTCCTAATCTCTTTTTAATTTCATTCTTTATTGGAGAAATTAATTCTTCTGCTAATTTTTTGTCCTTTGCTCTTGCAGTGATTCTTAAAATTACTTCTCCTTCTCTTACATAAGGAGCAATAGTAGGATTACCCTGATTTTTTATAATATCTATAATCTTTTCTTCTATTTGACTTTCTCCAATGCCACATAATCTTAATATATCTGAGTATAAAATTTCGCTACTGAATTTTTGTAAGTAAGGTATAACATAGTTTTCAAACATAGGAATCATTTCATTTGGTGGTCCTGGAAGAAGGATTAAAATTTTATTATTTTTTTCATAAATCAAGCCAGGAGCAGTTCCATAATCATTAGGCAATATAATACTGTTTTTTATTATATATGCTTGCTTCTTACTCGAATCTGTTAAAGAGAGATTTCTTGCTTTATAAAACTCATAAAGTTTCTTCAAGGTTTCTTCATGTAAGACTAATTCTTCATTAAAATACTCACTTGCAACTTCTTTTGTAAGATCATCTTTTGTGGGTCCTAAACCTCCTGTAGTTATAACCATATCACCTCTTTCAAAGGCAATTTCTAAAGCTTTTTTTAATCTTTTAGGGTTATCTCCAACTACAGTTTGGTAATATACAAATATTCCTAAATTTGATAATCTTTTTGCTAAATATTGAGCATTCGTATTTAAAATATCTCCTAATAAAATCTCAGTACCTATACTAATAATTTCACAGATCATAAATTTCTCCTCCTATTTTTTAATTTTACATCAGATTTTGATATAATTAAAAAAAATTTAAGGAGGTATGAAATGGTAATGATATTTTCTTCGAAGGATATCTTAGAGATGGCTATTCACATGGAAGAAGAAGGTGAGCGATTTTATAAACTTTTTTCCGAAAAAGCTTCTAAAAATGATATAAAAAATTTATTTAATTATTTGTCAATAGAAGAGAAAAGACATGCTGAAACTTTTAAAGAAATATATAAGGATTTAAAAGATAAAGAATTTTTTTCTGCATATCCCGATGACGAGGCAAATAAATATTTACATTCTTGGGTTTCCTCTAAGGTTTTTATTGATTGGAATGGGATCTTAGAAGATAAGGCTTTTTTTGATGAAAACTCTGTTGTTGATTTGGCCATTTCCTTAGAAAAAGATTCAATACTTTTTTACTATGAAATTTCTGAATTTGTATCCCCTGATAATAAAAATTTGTTAAGGGAGATAATAAATCAAGAGAAAATTCATTTATCTCAATTAACAACATTAAAAAAATCCTTAAAATAAACTTTTATTTGTCATATATAAGTTACCAAAGAAAATTAAGGTAATTTAAGAGGCAACAACTTCCTTCTTTAAATTTACTAATTCTCTCATATTCAGATAAGCCATTAAATATGAAATAATACTTTCTGCACCTTGATTTAGATTAACTCCAAATTCATTTATTCCATCATAGCAACCACCTGTTTCTGGATCTATTAAATTAACACTCTTTGAATTTTTACCATGGTACCACATAAAAGTCTCTTTAGCTTTATTAATGTAATTAATATCTCTAAATATTTCATAAGCCTCTTTATAAAGTAAAATCATCTCACTTGCTTCAATAGGTTGTTCATCATATTCAGCTATTTCTCTACCCCTTATATACCAGCCATTACAACCTATAGGCTTAAAATATCCATATCTGAATACTATATTTTCTAAGAACTCCATACTATCTAAAGCGACTTCTAAAAAACTTTCATCTTTTAACATTCTATATGAAATCAATAAGGCTAAAGGAAGAATTGAATTACTATAAGCTAAAACATCCTCAAACCATCTCCAGGAAGAATCTACATTCTCTCTAAATTGCCTTACCAAGGATTTTCCAAGATTCCCTATGTGTTCTGAAAGTTTTAAAGTATTTAAAGAAAAATCTTTTTGAGCATAATACATGCCTAATATAGTATATGCCTTACTTCTTGGAGATTTTAACTCATAAATATAATTTATTGCATTATTAAACATTTCCTTATACAAATTTCTTAAATTTATAGGCAAACTTCTTTCTGAAATCCCAAATCCTAAACTCCAAATTGCTCTTCCAAAACAATCTTCTGAGCCCTCATCTTCTAAAAAAATTCTATTATAAGACATAAAATTTTTGAAATTCCCTTTGGAGGTTTGGGCGTTAAGAATAAAAGAGCTATATTTGTAGATAAGATTCAAGTATCTTTCTTCTTTATAATTTTTATATAACATTATAGCTACAATTAAAGCTCGAGCATTATCGTCTGTTGTATATCCAAAGCGTGGATCAGGAACGCTAAATTTTGAATGTTGCAAGATACCAGTATCGTCGGTTAATCTGAATAGGTAATCAACTCTGGGGTAGAGAAACTCCATCTTTCCCACCCCCTATAGTATTTTACTTTTACTTCTTCAATTATTTCAGCGAATAATTTGATATATTTTTCAGCAACTACATTCCACCACATATTTCTGCCGTACTCAAAAGCTTTTCTTTCTATTTCTGTTCTCTTGCTCTCATTTTTTAATACTTCTCTTATAGCTTCATATATTCCATCAGAATCTCTAAAATTAACCAATATTCCCCTGCCATTACTAAGTAATTCCTCTGCATATCTATACGAAGTAGAGACAATAACTTTACCGCATGAAAGCGCATAGCTTAAAGTTCCACTTACAGCTTGTTCTTTATTAAGATAAGGTGTTAAATAAATATCTGATGCTTGTAAATACTTAAGTATCTCTTCCTGGGTAAGATATCTATTAACAAATATTATATGGTTTTTTATGTTTAAATCCTCTACTAAAGCTAATAATCTTTCCCTATAATTTTCACCTTCATTCTTAATTATGCCAGGATGAGTTCTACCAAGAATTAAGTACATTATATTAGGAAATTCTAATTTCAATTTTGCTATAGCTTCTATTCCATATTCTAAACCCTTGCCCGGTCCTATAAGACCAAAAGTACTAATTACAGTTTTATTTTTTAATCCTAATTCTTCCTTAATTTTTTCCTTTTTACCATAATTTACATAGGGTACACCATGGGGAATGTGTATAATTTTTCTCTCATCTATATTGTAGACGTTTTTTAATACGTCAATTGTATTTTTAGCCATAGTTATTATTCTTGCAGAGTATTTTCCTAACTCCATCAAGATATATTTCTGTTTTTTGTTGGGGTTTATTAATACTGTGTGAAGTATAGTTACAAAGGGAATTTTTAGGTTATATATCAAATCAAGGATAAATTCGCCACATTCTCCGCCAAAAATTCCATACTCATGTTGTACAACTAATAAATCAATATTGGAATCATACAAGTAATTAGCGAGATCTTTATAACTAATTCTATCAAATTGGCTAAGTTCTTTTATTACCTTATTGTTATAAATATAAAGATCATCACTTATGGCAATTACTGTCGTGTTTATTAAAGGGGTGTACAACGGTGCTATTTTATCTATTTCTTTAACAAGATCCTCTGTAAATGTTGCTATTCCACAGGCTCTAGGAGGATAAGTGCTAAGAAAAGATACATTTATTACTTTATCTCTTTTTCTCATATTCATCACCTCCCTTTTGTGTTTTTTCAATTAATTTCTATCTATAAAATTCAGTTGTTTTTTGAGTGATAATGTGTTAGTTGATTATACATATGATTTATATATCTATATTAATTATAGATATATAAGAGATTTCTTGTCAAGAGTAATTAAATCCTTATTTTACTATCTTCCATGCAAGCCTTAGTTAAATTGAAAATAAGGATAAGCAAGAAAAGAAGAATAGTTCTCATACTGAAAGGGGGTGAAAAGTGATTACCGATCAGGAAGATCGGCTATTTGACATTTCCCTTATAGAAGTCTATAATTTACTTCATGAACAGGAGATTTTTATTATTTTTGATTTTACTGCTATTTATATTTAAAATAAGTTTTTCAGAATATCAATTAAAGGAAAAATCTTATAAAAAAATAGTTGTTGGTTTGAATATTCCTCAGTTTAATATATTAGATATTAAATCTTATCCAAAGGAAATTTTTTTTCTAATTTTTGAGACATTTGTTCGGCTTGATCCAGTAAAATTTAAAATAGAACCTCAGTTAGCAAGATCTTGGAGAATATTGAAAGATGGAAAAGAATGGATTTTTTATTTAAGAAAAGATTTAAGATGGGGAGATGGAACTCCTCTTACTACAAATAATCTTTTTTTCCTTAATAACAATTCTAAAATTAAATTGGAAAAAATTGATGATTTTACTGTAAAAATAATCTTTCCAAATTCTTTTTATCCTATTTATAATCCTCTTCCTCCTATAATCCCAAAAAGTTTATTTGAGAAAGAATCAGAAAAAAAAGTAATATTTGGAACAGGCCCTTTTATTTTAGAAAAATATTCTCCCAATAATGAGATAGTTTTTAAAAGGAATCCTTATTACTGGAGAAAGGATTTAAAGGGGAATAAACTCCCTTATCTTGACGAATTAGTTATTAAATTAGGTTTTTCAATAGAAGAAAACTTAGATATTGTGGAATTAACCTCAAAAGATTTTAGTAAAATAAAAAATCTTGTAGAAAGATACAGAATTTATAATATTGGACCTAATTTAGAGAGTGATGTTTTACTAATAAATCAAAATCCAAATTCTAATATTCCCAAGTATAAGTTAAGATGGTTTCAAAATGTTAAGTTTAGAAAAGCAATAGCTTGTGCTATTAATAAAGACTTGATAAATAAAGAAGTTTATCTTGGATATGCTCATAAAATCTTAAGTCCTATAAATCCTCTCAGTCCTTATTATACCCCTAATACTTTCAACTATTATTATGATCTAGAAAAGTCTAAGAAATTATTAGAAGAAATTGGATTTAAAGATAGAGATAAGGATGGAACTCTTGAAGACATTTGGGGTAATGCTTTAGACATTAATCTCTTTGTTAATAATAACGAAGAAAGTTATAGAATTGCAGAAATATTGAAGGAAGATTTAAAAAAAATCGGAATTAAACTTAATATTATCCATAAAGATTCTATTTTTCTTAAGTTATTTCAAGACTTTAATTGGGAATTTATACTATTTAAGCATAAATGGAATTTCAATCCTATAGATGACAGTATTATCTACTTATCAAAAGGTGCTCAGCATTTTTGGTTTCCTTTCCAAAGAAAACCCTTTTATTCATGGGAAGAGGAAATAGATTATCTTTTTAATAGGTTATATGAAGCTAAAAGTATAATTGAAAAGAAGCTTATTTTTTATAATATTCAAAGAATTTGGTCAAAAAATCTACCTTTAATAATTATTTTAAATCCACCCTTGATTTATCTAGTAAAGAATAATATTGAAAACTTTAAACCTTCTTTATATTATGGTCCTTTATGGAATTCATATGAAATTTCTGTTAAGTAGAGGATATAAGTTCTTCCAAAAATTCTCTACTCAATTCCCCAACAAATATTTCTTGAGCAGGACCTCTTAAAATTACCTCCCAGGAAGGTTTTATAATAACCTCTAATTTACCACCTGGCATGAATACATTTACCTGATCCTTGACAAGTCCTTTTTTATATGAAGCACAAGCAGCTGCACAGGAACTACTACCAGAAGCTAAAGTATATCCTGCCCCTCTTTCCCATATTCTAATTTCAATGGAATCGTGAGATGTAACTTTAACCATTTGAACATTAGTTCTTTGAGGGAAATAGGGATGAGTTTCTAAGAGAGGTCCTATTCTTTTGATATAGTTTTCGTCTATCTCATCTACAAAAAATACACAGTGGGGATTTCCAATAGTTAAAGAAGTTACTTTTAATTTATTTCCAAGAATCTCTATCTCTTTATCTATATTGATAAAATCTACTTTTCCCATCTCTACCTCTATATTCTTAACTTTATTGTTGTCTATCTCTAAACTTACTTTGACTTTTCCTCCAAGAGTTTCTATAAAAAATTCCTGGAGAGATGTAAATTTATGCTCAAATAGTGTTTTTGCTAATATTCTTATACCATTCCCACTTTTTTCTGCCTCACTTCCATCAGGATTGAATATCCTTACTTTAAAATGAGAATCATTAATTTTTTTGAATATAAGAATTCCATCAGATCCAATTCCACAGTTCCTATCACAAATCTTTTTAATGGTTCTTATATTTATAGGGAAATTAATCTCTTCTTCGTTAAAAACTATATAATCATTCCCAAGTCCGTGACTTTTAATAAATTTATTCATGTCCTTCACCTCATAGTAATTTTTAACCTCATATTTTACTAAAATTTATCAAGAAGAAAAATATGTTAAAATTATCCTTAGAAGGTTAATAAAAGAAAGGAGAATCTGATATGCTTTTTAGTGAGCTTTCAATATTTTTCCAAAAATTAGAATCTACCACTAAAAGAAATGAAATGATGGGTATATTAGCAGAACTCTTCCAAAATTCAGAGGTTGAGGAAATAGATAAGATTATTTATCTTCTTGATGGAAGAGTAGCTCCTCCATATGAGAAATTGGAATTTGGAATTTCTGAAAAATTGGCTCTTCGTTCTATCTCCTTAGCTTTTATGAAGGATGTAATAGAGATTGAAAAGTTGTATAAGGGAATAGGTGATTTAGGAGAAATTGTGTTTAAACTTTCTAAGGGGGAGAAGGATCTACAAGTCTTAGAGGTATTTAGAATTTTACAAGAGATAGCTTTGCTAAAAGGAGAGGGAAGTATTGAAGCAAAGGTTAATAAACTGGCATATTTGATTAATTCCTTAACTCCATTAGGAGCAAAATATATAGTTAGAATTGTTCTTGGAAGATTACGTCTTGGAATTGGAGAACCCAGTATAATGGATGCTTTATCTTATGCCAAAAAGGGAGATAAGACTTTAAGAGAATATATAGAAAGAGCATATAATATAACTTCTGATTTAGGTTATTGTGCAAGAATTTTTTGGGAGGGAGGAATAGATGCATTAAAGAAAATTAAAGTAGAAGTTGGAAAGCCAATTCGAATGGCTCTTGCAGAAAGATTATCTACCGCTGAAGAAATAATCAAAAAATTAGGAAAATGTATTGTGGAACCCAAGTTTGATGGATTTAGATGTCAAGTTCATAAAAAAGGGAAAGAAGTAAAAATTTTTTCAAGAAATCTTGAGGATAATACCCATATGTTTCCAGATATAGTTCAAGGTATAATTGACCAAGTTTCTTGTGAAGAAGTAATATTAGAAGGAGAAGCTATTTCTTATAATCCTGAAACTAATGAATTCTATCCTTTTCAAATTACAGTTCAAAGAAAGAGAAAGTACAATGTAGAAAAAATGATGAACCTTTTCCCTTTAAAATTATTTGTTTTTGATCTTCTTTATGTAGATGGGGAAGACTTAACTTCACTTCCCTATCTTAGAAGACGAGAAAAATTAGAAAAAATTATTCTTCCTGGAGATATTATTGTTATTACAAACTACATTATTACAAATAATCCTATAGAACTTCAAGCCTTTTTTGAGGGATCTATTACAGAGGGATTAGAAGGTATTGTAGCAAAGAGATTAGAAGCTCCATATCAGGCAGGAGTTAGGAATTTTAATTGGATAAAACTTAAAAGATCTTATCAAAGTCAACTTACCGATACTGTAGATTGTGTTATCTTAGGTTATTTTAGGGGAAGAGGCCAGAGAGCTAAATTTGGTATAGGTGCCTTATTAGTTGGAGTATACAATCCTAAAGAGGATAGATATGAAACTATAGCAAAGATAGGGACAGGCCCCACAGAAGAAGAGTGGTTGAGGTTTAGAGAAATATTAGATGAAATAAGGGTAGAGGAAAAACCTAACAATGTTGAGTCTCAAATAATTCCTGATGTTTGGGTTTATCCCAAATATGTCGTAGAAATTCAAGCGGATGAAATAACAAAGAGTCCTGTTCACACATGTGGTAAAGATGGGGAAAAATTAGGCTATGCTCTAAGATTTCCTCGGGTTATTGGATTTATAAGGGAGGATAAATCTCCAGAACAAGCAACAACTGTGAATGAGATTCTTGAAATGTTCCAACAGCAAAAGAAAGAAAAAATTTCTGAGGACTCAAAAGAGTAGATTATGTTGTCTATTTATATGGAAAAAAGATTAAAACCTCTTGCAAAGAGAGGGTAAGGTATGATAGAATTAGTGTGCCTGAGGTAAGAATCAGGCGGATGCACCTTAGAAAAGGGGAGAAAGGAAGAAGGAGAGGAACAAAAGAGTCAGGAAAAAAGCTCTTGAAGGATAAAATCTGGATGGAGGGTTTGATCCTGGCTCAGGACGAACGCTGGCGGCGTGCCTAAGGCATGCAAGTCGAGCGGTAGCTTCTATGGGCATAACCCATAGGAGTGAGAGCGGCGCACGGGTGAGTAACACGTAGGTAACCTACCCCAGAGAGGGGGATAACACCTCGAAAGGGGTGCTAAACCCCCATATACTTATCCAGCGGAAAGCTGAGATAAGGAAAGAGTATAAAGGGGGCAACTCTTTATACTGCTCTGGGATGGGCCTGCGGCCTATCAGCTAGTTGGTGAGGTAATGGCTCACCAAGGCTAAGACGGGTAGCCGGCCTGAGAGGGTGGTCGGCCACACTGGGACTGAGACACGGCCCAGACTCCTACGGGAGGCAGCAGCCGGGAATCTTCCGCAATGGGGGAAACCCTGACGGAGCGACGCCGCGTGAGG
>CALHLF010000079.1 GCA_938034905.1 uncultured bacterium
CTACTTTCCTATTTCCTTTTAAAAAGAATCTCTATTGAGGAAAAAACCAAGTGGTCACTTCTTATATCCATGTGTGGGTATAATATTGGGCTCTTTGCCTATCCCTTTATCCAATCTCTTTATGGAGATCAGGGACTTTTAATGATGGCAATGTTTGATATTGGAAACTCTCTTGTGGTTTTTGGTTTAGCCTATGCTGTTTCTCTAATAGCCTTTAATAATAAGATAAATTATAGAGAAATAATTAAAAAAGTTCTAACCTTTTTCCCATTGGATATTTACTTAATATCTATCTTATTTAACATTCTTAAAATAAAGCTTCCCTCCATTATTAATGAATTAGTCTTCCAAATAGCAATACCCAATAGTATCCTTGCTCTTTTTACTTTAGGCTATTTTTTAGACTTTAATTTGAACCTTCAGGAGTTAAAAGCTATTCTCTTGGGATTAATTTTAAGGATTTTACCAGGGATATTAGTCAGTATTATTCTTTCTAATTTAAGTAATAATTTAATATTTAAGATCATCTCAATAGGAGTTCTCCTTCCTGTCCCCTTAGTTGCTATTATGTACTCTAATGAAAGAAACTTAAACACAAAATTTGCCTCGGTTTTTGTCACCATCACTATCATAACTGGAGTAATCTCTATAATATTACTTAAGTGATTTATATTTCATAATAAGAAACAAAGTAGTTAATGAGATGAAAATAGAAGCAATAGTTAAATACATTTCAGTACCTCTTCTTCTCCAGAAGATAAGCCATAATATTCCCATAATTATTACAAATACTAATACTAAAATTTGAGCCCCAAATTTATTTTTCACTGCATACTCCATGGAGGAGTCCATTTAGGTATTTTGTTCCAAAAGAAACAAGCAACTTCGTGTTTATCATTTATTTTTTGAAGAACTGGATTTTCAACAAAACATATATCCTGAGAATACAAACAGGCATGAGAAAAGGGACATAATCTTTGTCCTAATTCCCTTTTTGGAGGTTCGTAAGATTTCAATTCTGGAAGTTTTTTCCTTTGAGCTAAATCTGGATCAGAGATTGGGGTTGCAGATATTAATGTTTGAGTATAAGGATGTAAGGGATTATTTATGATCTCATCACTCTCCCCCTTTTCTACAATTCTTCCCCCATATAATATAGCTATCTTTCCTCCATCAGAGGCAAAAAATCTTGCAGCTCCTATATCATGAAGAACAAGAATAATAGAAAGCCCCAGTTCTTTATTAAGAATCTTTAATATCTGGATTATTATAGCTCTAAGGGACATGTCAATCATACTTATAGGTTCATCTGCAACTAAAATCTCAGGATTTACAGTGAGAGCCTTAGCAATAGCAAGCCTCTGTCTTCCACCGCCAGAAAGATGATGGGGGTATTTATTTAAGAAATAAGAAGGAGGGGTAAGACCAACTAAATTAAGAAGTTCATTTATTCTTTTTTCTATTCCTTTTCCCCTAATACTATTATTCTTTCTTAAAGGATCTGCTAAGGTGGAATAAATATTTCTTGAAGGATGTAAGGAGGCATAAGGATCTTGATGAACATATTGAACCTTAGTTCTAAGGTCTGATAATTCCTTTTTAGAAAGGATAGAAATATCTCTTCCAAACCATTTTATTCTTCCATAGGTGGGAGTTTCGAGAAGACAGGCAATTCTTGCTAAGGTAGTTTTTCCCATACCACTTTCTCCAATAATTGCCCATCTATCCTGTTTATTAATTTTTAAATCAATATTTTCTAAGGCAATAACATATCTTTTTTTAAAATATCCTCGAGAGAATATCTTTGTGACATTTTCTAATTCTAATACTGAACCTTCCATATCATCCTTCCTCCTATTTATAAAGGTGACATGCAACTCTTCTATTTTCATTTATGAAATAATTTTTAGGCTTTTCCCTTTTACACTCTTCCATTACATGAGGACATCTAGGATAAAATCTACATCCAGAAGGAGGATCTAATAAGCTGGGAGGATCTCCTGGTATCCCTTTTATTTTCTCTAAATCTGATGTTAAGCTCATTATAGAATTTACTAAGCCTTGAGTATAGGGATGTTTTGGATCTTTCAGAACCTCTCGTGTGGGTCCACTTTCCACAATATTTCCTGCATATACTACAAAAATTTTGTCGGAAAGTTCAGCAGCGACAGCAATATCATGGGTAACAAAAATTAGAGTTAAATTAAATTCCTTTTTAAGATTTTTTAGGAGTTGAATAATATGAGCTTGGGTGAGAACATCAAGGGCAGAGGTAGGCTCATCTAAGATAAGAATTTTGGGATTAAATATTAAAGAAAGAGCAATAAGAACTCTTTGTTTCATTCCTCCTGATAACTGATGGGGGAAAGAATAGAGAATATTTTTAGGATCAAGTCTCACAAGAGAGATTAACTCCTCTGCCTTTTTGATTATCTCATTATTTTTCCAATTATTATGGGCGTATATTGTATCAAAAAAATGGTCAATTATTTTTATAGTGGGATTTAAAGATTGTTGGGCAGATTGGGGTACTAATGCAATCTCTGACCATCTTATTTTTCTAAGCTCATGCTCAGAAAGATTCAAAAGATTTTTACCTTTATAGATGACCTCTCCCTCAAGAATTTTGGAATTTGGAGGCAAAGTGAGGGTCATTGCTTCGATTATAGTGCTTTTTCCAGATGCGCTTTCTCCTACAATAGCAGATACTGTATTCTCCTCTACATCAAAACAAACACCATCACAAGCCTTAATAGTTCCTTCCCTAACTAAATATACTGCCTTAAGATTATTAACAGATAATATAACTTCCACTATTCATACCTCCGTAATTTGGGATTAAAGATCTCTTCTATACCTTGAGCAAAAAGGATTCCTCCATATATTAATAAAACAATGTGAATCATAATGATAATAGGATAGTGAAAGCCTCGAGGGGTATATAAAGCACCTGCTTGATATAATGCATAATTAAGCATTACTCCCCAATGGGTTGGATCGAATTTTGCAAGTCCCAAAAACATTAACCCTACACTAAATTCCATAGCTCCCTTTAATTGAGTTATAAAATTTATAAAAATATATGGAAGTAAAAGGGGCATTATGTCTTTGAAAAGAATATAAAATGTGCCTAAATTTAGCATCTTTGATGTTTCTATAAATTCCCGAGATTTTATAGAAAAAACCTGTGCAGATATCTGTTTTGCTAAAGGAGCCCAAAGCCACATAGCAATAATTAAGGCTACTGTGATCATATTTAAAGATCTGTCAGCAAAAATTGCAGCCATGATTAAAAGGGCAGGAAAAGAAGGAATAACTAAAAATATAGTTATAATTGTATCTAAAAATTTTGATACAAATCCTCCTATATATCCCCGTGCAATTCCTATAATTGCTCCTATAATAACTGCAAAAAAGCTTGCAAGAACAGATAATCCTACTACTGAACGAGCTCCGTGAACCATCTGTTGAAAAATGTCTATCCCAAAATAATCAGTCCCATAGGGATGTTGAAAGGAAGGAGGTTTATATCTTTCAGCGAAGTTGGAACTCAAATTTAGGGGAACTATCATGGGACCTATAGTTGCCATTAGAATAAAAATACTTAATAGAATAAAACCAATAAAAGCCTTCCTATTCATTAATATTGGTCTTATAAATTCTTTCATTGTGCCTTCACCCTCGGATCAATAATTGCATAAAGAAGCTCAGTTATAAAAGTAGCAAAGACAACCCCAATAACGATTAGAGAAAATAATCCCGTTAGGAGTCCAAAATCTCTTGCGCTTATTGCCTGCCCAAAATAATATCCTATTCCCGGATAATTAAAAATAACTTCTACTAAGGTATGTCCTCCTAACATATATCCAATTCCAATAGCTAAACTTGCCACTAATGGTAAAATAGCATTTTTTCTAATATATTTTTGAGAGATTACAGAATCTGATAAACCTCTTATTTTTGCAAATCTAACAAAATCTTCTTCTATTATATTGGAACAGTTTCCCCTCATAGCTAAGCCCCAAGATGCCATTTGGGGAATAGATGTAGCAATTAAAGGACCTAATGCGTGATGAATAAGAGCTAAAATAAACCCCGGGTAAAATCCCGGGGTCATTTCTACTGGATATGCCCCTCCTAAGGGAAGAAGTCTTAACCTTACTGCACCAATAAATAATATGAATACTGCTAATACAAAAGCAGGGATTGCCTGAATTATGCTAAATAGGGTTGCTATAAATGTATCTATAAATGTTCCCCTTTTTTGTGCTGATAAAGCTCCAAGGGTTGTTCCTGCGAAAAATCCAAAAGCAGTTGCTAAGGATATTACAAATAGGGTCCAAGGTAGAGCCTTTCCAATTATTTCATTAACAGAGGTTTTAAAATATGTGGAATATCCAAAGTTCCCTACAAAGATATTTTTAAGAAACTTTATATATTTTAATATTATAGGCTCCTTAGGATTATACCCTATAATATTATGGGCTATTTCTAATGCCTTCTCTAAGGACATATTTCTTGTTTGAGCTATAGAGACTGCCAAGCCAAAAGCTGGATCTCCAGGCATAGATTGAACAATAAAAAATACTACAGTGAGAGCCAAAAAAGTCATTATAAATACTTGTATTAATCTATTTAATATGTACTTCATTTGTTAAGACCTCTTCCCCCTTAATTATTTTATAACTTAGGTCTCAATTCTCCATTGGACAGCAATAGCACGTATAGTCTTTCAATTCCACCCGGTGCTAAACTCCATCTTGGATCTTCAGGATTAGGCCATCCTACAACTCTTTTACCATCTAAGTAGAATATGGGAAGGACTTTCTCTAAGAAGGATATCATTGGTAGATACTCATTGGTAATATAAGCTAATTTTGCTACATAATCCTTTGCTTCAGCGGGTTTAGATGTAACTTCTTGAAGCTTTTCTGTTAGTTCGTAGGGAGAAAGATTTCCCCAAGGAGTTTTGAAGTTGCTTTTTGCAGGAAATCTGGTAAAGTCTACAACTTCTCCTTGATATAATCTTGTATAACCCGTAGCAGGATGAGGATAACCCCACCATGCTGTTCCAAATTCTACTGCAGTTTCATAATCTCCTCCCCGCATTATTGTATCTCTCATTCCTTCAGGTATTATCTTTAATTCTACTTTAAATCCAAAATTCTTAAGTTGCTCTGTTATCTCTCTTGCTGCTAAGACCCAATCACTATGGGGTCCATATACTGAGACAGCAAAGGCTACTACTTTTCCATCAGGAGTTCTCCATAGACCATCAGATCCCTTAGTATATCCAGCCTCTTTTAGAATTGATTCTGCCTTTGCAGGATTGTAGGTATAGTTTGTTAAGGTTTTTAATAAATCTGTGGATAGCCATGTTTTTTCCATGCTCTTTAATACTCCGTGGGAATAATCACTAACATCCTTTGCCTGCCATGCAGCTATATCTCTTACTTTTGCTCTATTCAATGCATAGGCAATAGCTTTTCTAAGATTTAAATCTTTAAATAATGGTTTCTCAAAATTGAATACTAATGCAAATTCAGAAAGATCTGATACAGCCTTTAATTTTAAATTTGGATTTAATAAATTGAACTGATCTACCACATCTTTGGGAATTGAGGGATGGGCTGCATCAATCTCTCCTGCTACTAAGGATGCCCATACAAATTCATTGGATGACCATCTTCTAAATACTACTCTTGATATTCTGTTTTTAGATGCAGTCCAGTGATTCTTGTTCTTTTCTAAAACCATTTCCGTTTGAGTAACCCTTACTGGTTCATAGGTCCCCACTACTGGCATTCTTCCCCTCTCTTTAATTGGGCTAAATTCGTTTATTTTTGCTCTAAAGCTTGATGCTTTCTTTTCATAATCTTTCTTCAAATCCTCTGGAACTTTTTTACCTTCAACTCCCAATTGCCAGATTCTTCTTCCCAAGGATGCTACTTCCTTTGCTTCTGCTAAGAATTTCCCATATACATGAGAGGGCGCTAAGGTGGAGATAGCCCCATCAGTTAAAAGAGAGTGAATTAAGAAGGGATGGGTGCTACTAAGGACTAATGCAACAGTGTTTTCTGATCTTACTTCTACTTCTGCTATTTCATAAGGCCATTCCCACATAGCATGTAAAAATGCAACATTACACTCAATATCCTTTGCAGTAAAGGGAGTTCCATCACTCCATTTTGTTTTTCTTAAATTTACTATTAATTTATTTCCTTCAACTTTCCAGGAAGTAGCAAGCCTTGGAATATACTCTCCTGTAGCAGGAATGTAGTATGAGAAGGGTTCATAGGCAAACCACCATGCACCACCTATAGCTCCAGGTCCAAAGGCATTACCATGGAAGGGAAAGGGCCAGCTTGTTGCGAATCTAATTTCTGGTCCTTTTACTTGAGCAGAGGATAAGGTTAAACTAATGATAAGAAGAATAGTGAAAATCAAAATGAGATTTAACTTTTTCATATATTTTCCTCCTTAGTTTTAAAATTATCAAAGAAAAAATTAAACTAAGGGAAAATGAAAAAAGTTTATCTTTAGAGTTCTCACCTCCTAAATTTTAAAATTTTTACAAGATAATCATATCATAACCTGAATTTTGTGTCAATAATTATTTTTCTTTGACAAATACTATATTATAAATTATAATAATTCAAGCGATTTAAAATTATAATGCAAAAAGGAGAAAAAATAATGGTAAATATAAAAGATATAGCTGAAAGAGCAGGAGTTTCTCCATCTACTGTCTCTCGAGCTTTAAATGATGATCCAAGAATAAGTGAAGAGACAAGAAAAAAGGTTAAAGAGATAGCTAAAAGATTAAGATATAAACCTAATCATGCAGCAAGAAGCTTAATAACTCGAGAGACAAAAACCATTGGTTTTCTTATATTAAAAAAGGAAAAGCCGTTGATAGCAGATCCCTTTTATTCTGTAATTCTTTATTCTGCTCAAAATGAACTTCATGAAATGGGATATCATTTGCTATACGGAATAATTCCCCATGGGAAACTAAATCCCAAAAAGCCTCCTCGTATGATTCAAGAAGAAAGAGTTGACGGGATTATCTTGGCAGGACCTGACATGCCTAAGGAATTTATAGAGACTATTGTAAAAACAGGTATTCCTGTGATATTAGTAGATAATTACAATGAAAATGTAGATAGTGTTCTTGCAGATAATGTTAGAGGAGCATATATTGCAACAAAATATCTTATAGATTTAGGGCATAGAAACATTGCCTTTGCTTCAGGCCCTTTGGATCAAATTAGTGTTTATGAAAGATGGGAGGGTTATAAAAAAGCATTGATGGAAGCAAATATTGAATATAATTCTAATTATATGGTGGAAGAAAAAGAGTTAACTATGAAAACAGGAAGGCATGCCCTTCAAATTCTTTGGAAAAATGATTTAAAGCCCACAGCGATTCTTGCTGCTAATGATCCTATGGCATTGGGGATAATTCAATGTGCAAAGGATATGGGAATAAAAGTTCCTGATGAACTTTCGGTTATAGGAATAGATGATATTGATCTTTCTTCCCAATTTGATCCTCCTTTAACTACTGTAAGGATTTTTAAGGAGGAGATGGGAAATATAACGGCAAAAAGATTGATGGATAGAATAAAAAATCCTAATCAGCCTCCAATAAAAATTATTGTAAGTACAGAGTTAATTGTTAGAGGATCTACTTCTTTTTTGCTAAATAAAAAATAATTTTAAGGAGAGAGGAGTATGGGAAAGGATAAAAAATTGGATGGGATTTTGGTTTTAGGGGAAGAGGAATATTTTATTTCTATTTTAGAATGGTGGAAGGATCAGGGATATAAAGTAAAGATCTCTCCTGATTATAAAGGAGAGGAAGGATATAGTATTTTTTTAGTTTTAGGGAGAAAAGATCTCCCTTGGGATAGAATAATAAATAATTTAAAGGATTTTAAAGCTAAAAAGATTCTTTTAAATCCATGGGGAGAAGAATATGATATTATTAATTCTTCCCTTTGGTCTGCAGTTATATCCTTTGTTCCTGTAGATAATAAAAGAACCTATAAAGTTGAAGTTCCCTATTATTCTATATTTGAGCTTTCAAAGAATACCCTTTGTGAAGAATTAAATTTACCTAAGGATAAAAATATAATTATTTTTTTAGGAGACTATGATTCTTCTTTAAAAGATATTCTTATTAATCTAAGAAGGGACTCATCTATTTATAATTTAGGACTTATCTTTTCAGAAGAAGATAAGAAAAAACTCGAAAAGGATCTTGATAATCTTATTGATTTAAGAGTGGTAAACTCCTGGAAAGATGTTATGAAATATTTTCTCACCTCAAAACTTATAAGTTTTTATCAGAAAGAGAGTGGATTTTTAATATTTTCTCAAATTTTTAGTGGAGACACTTATACTTTAATGAAAAATGAAGATTTATTAACTAAAATTAAGTATCTTCTTGAAAATGAGAGGGAAAAAGAAGATATTTCAAAATATTATCAAGGAATTTTATATAAACATTCTCCAGAGAGAATAGGAAGTCAATTCTTATACATTTTTAACGAGATTTTAAATCCTACCCCCTATCTTTCTTTACCAAGACTAAAAAGATATAGTGGGAATCCATTATTTAAAGCACGACCTGATGTGTATATAGAGATTAAAGGAAAGAAAATATATTGGGAGAGATTGGTATACAATGCAGGTGCCATTAGATTGGAAGGGAAAACATATGTTTTTTATAGAGCATTAGGAGAGGATGGTATCTCAAGAATAGGTCTTTGGTGGAGTAAGGATGGATATAAAGAAGAGAGAAGGCTTGAATATCCTATTTTTGGACCCGAAGAAGAATATGAGATACCAACACCAAAAAGATTAGAGGAAAGAAGAGAATGGCAATTAAAAAACTTAGGAATGACAAGAGAGTTGGGAGGAACTGAAGATCCAAGGATATCTTTAATTAATGACTATCTTTATATGACCTATACTTCCTATGGAGATTTAGTTCAACTATCCTTAGCAAAGATAAAGGTAAAGGATTTTTTGAGAGGAGTAAGGGAATTTAAATCCTATGAAGAATGGAAATCAGTTTGGGATAGAAATGGTCCTATTTTTAGAGGTCTTGATGACAAAGATGCAGTATTATTTCCGGTATATGAAAGGGTAGAAGAAGATGTTGAGAAAAAAACTCTTTATGAAGGAAATTTTGTTAATCTTTTTCCCGAACTTTTAAATAGTAAAGTAGCTTTGATTCATAGAATTCCCCCTGATATGCAAATTCTTTTTACTGATGAGATTCTTTACAAAGGGGCTAAAGTAGGAAGAACCTTTCTTATGCCTAGACCAGGATATTGGGATAGTGAGAAGATTGGAGCAGGAGCCCCTCCTTTAAAGACAAAATTTGGCTGGCTTCATATCTATCATGGTGTGGGAAGATTTAAGGAAAAAAGGATATATGCTTTAGGAGTAGTGCTTACCTCCCTTGATGATCCTACAAAGATTATATATCGTTCCAAGGATCCCATATTAGAACCTGAAGAGTATTATGAATTAGAAGGATGGGTTCCCAATGTAGTATTTTCCTGTGGAGTAGTTCCTAAATTTAAAGATTCCACAGAAATATTAGATGAAAATGATGAGATTATAGTTTATTATGGTGGAGCAGATGAGGTAATGGCATTGGCGGAAGGGAAGATTGGAGATTTAATTCCAAGAGAGGTAAGAGATTAAAAATTAAGGGAAGATCACGGTTTTAGATCTCTCCAAGAGATTATCTTTATTCCCTCTTCCTTTATTACCCTTCTTACCTCTTCATCTTTGAAAACTAAATACTCCCATACCCTCTTTTCCCAGGTGGGATTAATAGCCTTTATCTCATCACTTTCTATAGAAGGATGGATAATAATTTCTGATATTCCAGGTTTAAGCTTTCGTATTAAACCGATAATCATCCTTTTAAAAGAGAGATAATTAGGACAATCGGGAAGTTCATAAGGATATGGTATAAGATAATCAATCAATGGAATTCCCATTTCTCTTGCCATATCTAAGAATTTTATATGGAGCTCTATTAAATCTTGAGATAGTTGAGGAATCATCTCAGAAGGAAGTTTTTTTGGCAATCTGAAGGGAAGATTATATTCTTTACAAAATTGGAAAACTAAGGGAATAAAGGTTTTTCCATGAAATCCATATAAACTTCCCATATGATTATCAAGATGGGTAGGTCTTACTCCCAATTTGAGGGCAAGATTAATTTGATTTTTAATTTCTTCTTCCACGTCTTCCCTTTTTGCATTTCTCTCAAATTCTTCAGTGGTTTCAAAAAAATAACCCTCTCTATCTACTAAGGAATCTAAAAATTTATTCCTTGTTACAGGTCCCCATTTGTAATTTTTCCACTCACTGTTAAAGGTTAAATGAACTCCTACATCAAATTCTGGATGAATTTTACAAAATTCTCCAGCTTCTTTTGCCCAGGGACATGGAACCATAATTGTAGTAGACGAGATAACTCCTTCCTCTAAAAGTCTAAAAATAGCAAGATTAACAGAGTGACACATTCCAAAATCATCAGCAGTAATAATTAAAAATCTTTCCTTTGACTCCTGAAGATTATCAGTCATATTTTTCTCCTCATAATTTTTTATTTATTTTAACTTTTTTACTAATAGAATTCAAATTTGTTTTCTCTATAAGTTATTAATGTTATCTTAGTTCTCGTATAAATAAATATATGCTTTGTAGAATTTAAAGATTTCTTTATTTTTAAAATTATTATCCAGCCAATTTTTTACCTTTAGAGTTCGATCATTATGGTCACTTAATACTAACCAAAATCTTTTTGTATTTGACAATTCCTTCCTTAATTTTTCGTCACTAAAAAAGTCAGGATTTACGGGAATATAGAAGAGCTTTCCTCTATTATAATATTCAAAGGGCCTATAATAATAAGATTCTGTTATCAAAACCTTATGGGAAGAATCAGAATTTTCGTGAATAAAGCTTACTATATCCCTCCAGGGACGGTTAAGGGTTTTCATGTGGGAATAATAGGATAAATCTAATATAGAATATAGACCAATTAAAAAAAGTATTAAGAGGATAATTAGAGGGGGAAATTTGAGTTTTTTTATTCCCCGGGACAATAAAATTAAAAGACCCGGAACAAAGGCTGATAAATATCTACTACTATAAAAACTTTTTCCAAATAATGAAATTGCTATTAGAGAAAAAAAGGGAATAAAAAAGTACAATATATTTAATAAAAATCCCTTTTTTTCCTTATATGGGGGAAGTATTCCCACAAAGGAAAGAATTAAAAAGAAAAGTAGTAAAAAATTGCTTAGGTTCCATTTATCAATAATAATCCTTGTAAATCCTAAGAAAATTTGATAGAGGGAGACAAGAATTGTAAAAATAGAAAGTTTTTGAGCTCCTTGATATACTTCTGGTGTATTTCTTGTAAAGATAACATAAATCCAGGGAGAAAATATTATAAGATTTATGAGCTGAGAAATGATCCAATTTTTTAAATTTTTAAAATTCTTTCTTTGAGTGATGAAGATAAAGATGTTTTCTGCTAATATTAATAAACTTGAAAAGAAGTGAGTATAGAGGAGAAGAGAATTTACCATCAAAATTTTTATAAGATTTTTTCTATTAAATTCCTTGTTTATCAGATCATAAATAAAATTTAGAGAAAGAAGGGCTAAAAAGGTAAATAGAGGATACATTCGAGCTTCTTGAGAAAAATATATTAAGAAGGGAGAGAGGGAAAAAAGAAGAGAGGATATTAAGGCAGTGGTTTTATCATAGATCTTATTTACAAATTTATATAATAATAGAATACTAAGAGTACCAAAAATAAAAGATAAGGATCTTAAGGTAAACTCAGAATCTCCCAATAACTTTATCCAAAAATACATAATTATAAAATAAAAAGGGGGATGGATTCCCGTTTGGGATCTATTTAGTATAATTCCAGTTATTCCCATCTGGGATACTTGAGCAGTGATTGCTTCATCAAGCCAAATACTTCTTTCTGAAATTTTATATATCCTTAACAGAGCACCTAATAAAGTTACAATAAAAATAATAATTTTACTATCCTTAAGATTCTTATTAAGGATAGCTACCCCAATGATGGCAGGAAGAGCAGTATTTATTAAGAATAATAAAAAAGCACTATTAAAGGCTGTAGCAGGAGAAAGAGAGAATTTTCCAAGAAGAAATATTGCAGTTCCTTCTCTAATCCCTAATCCTCCAATAGTTATGGGAAAAAGATTTACCAACATAACTATTGGATAACAGATAAATGTAGGAAAAAAAGAAAATTTCTCAAAAGAATTAACGAGGAGATACACCTCTATTAGCACTAAAAAATATGATAAGAAGGAAAGGATGAAGTTTAACAAAAGAGTCCTTCTTTTTAAATTTAGAATTCCTTCTATAAGTCTTGGAAATTTTTTAAAGGGATATATTTGGGAGAATTTTTCTAAAATCCTTTGATTAAAGATAAGAATTATAGAAAGAATTATTAGAATTCCTAATATAATTGATATATGTATTCCAAAAAAGAAGGAGAATCCCCAGAAGGCAAGGATTAGCACCACCAAAAGGTCAAAAATCTTATCTAAAATTACCAAACTTAATCCTTCAACTCTTTTTTCTTTGTTAATATTTCCAACTCTTGCGACTTCTCCTAATCTTCCTGGAGTTATAAGCCCTATGGACATGCCAATAAAATAACTATCAATAGATTTTGAAAGGGAATTTTCTCTAATTAAATCCTTTAAAAGAAAATGCCATTTTAAAATTTTAAAGAAGGTAAATAAAAATCCAGAAAGGACTGCTAATATTAAAAATTTTATATTTAGAGAAACTAAATTTAGGAAAAGTTTCTGTCCTGGTAACTTTTTAAATATAAAATAAAATACGAAAAAAGTTATTAATAATTTTATGACATTAATAATAAAGTTTTTCTTTTCCCTCAGTATCATATTCTCTCCTTATTCTTACTAAATTTTTATTAACCTTCATTATATGAAAATAATTATTTAAATCTTGAATCTGAAAATATCTTGAAGAAGGTATAAAGATATATGGATTTTCCCTTCCAATTATTACTTTATCTATTTTAAAAGGAGAATTTATCTCATCTTCAATTATCACCCTATCCTTTTTAATAATAATCTTCCTTTTAAAGTTAACAGGGCCTCCTTTTTTATAGGATATTAGCATGCTTCTCAAAATTTTTTTGACAAGGAAACTGATAAATTTATTTCTTCCAAGGGTAACTTGAAATAGATTTAACATTAAATTTTTTGTTGGAGTCATATACTTAAAAGGAATCTTAAGAAGAGATCCTTCAACATAATATCCATCGTTAAATGATATTTTGAGCTTAGGATTTAAAAAGGAAGCGTATCTTCTTTCCCCAATATAAATAATAGGTCCACTATCCCTCAGGGATTTTAAAGTATTTTTAAAATCAATTCTTATTGTTCCCTCCTTCTTTAAATTCCCTATTATATAAAAATTTCTATTACTTTCTATAAATATTCCACTATCTGGGAAAATCTTTGAGAATTCCTCTTCATAAATGGGGTTTATCAATTCTCCTTTATAAAAATTTTCATGAGCTTGAATATATGTATATCCTATGTATGCAAGGTATCTATCATCTAAATTAGAAGGGCTTATACTTTTTCCCTCAAGAATTGCCCTTCTTAAAGAAAAAAGGATTCTTTTTGCTGAGTCATTCCATCTTGCAGAAAATTCTATTCCCGAAGGAATAATGTATTTCGTATTTCTTGATCCATACTCCCCACCAAAGGAAAGATCAGGATGGGAAAAGAAAACCAAAAAGCTTAAAGCTTTATCTATCATATTTTTTGTCTCTTGATCTTTTGTTTTTTCATAATATTTGCAAAGGTAATCTATAGTCAGGGAAAGATATCCTATATCTGGACCTTGATATTCTGGAAACCAACCTTCTTCTTTTTGAATTTTCTTTAGTTTTATCAACTTTGAGAAGGCTCCTCTCTTGTATTTCTCTTCAGAAGTTAAGAGATAGATATTATAAAGGGCAATAATACTTCCTGCCACTTGATTGCATGCAGTAAAGTCATCATTGCCAAGGAGAAAATCTCCTGCTTTTTTAAGATGCTTTATCACTTTATTTAAATTTTCTATTTTTCCCTTTAATAAAAGAATAGATTCAGAGATGGCATAAGAGGAAAAAGAGGTTGTAACAAAACTATGCTCATTGGGATACCATTCATCAAAGGATCCATTGCTCTTTTGGATTTTCCCCCAAAAATCTATTCCTGCATTTATAAAGGAAAGAATTGTATCATTTTTAAAATATATATTTTCAGGTTCATTTAAATTATAAAGAAGGGTTAGAGTTAAGACAGCTTCTTGAAATCTTGCACAGGGAAAAGCTACAATATTATAATGCCAATAATTTCTGTCAAAACAACCAAAGGTAGGACTTGATGGGTTTTTGTCTAAAAGTCCCAATAATCTTGGAATTTCGGAGAGAATTTTTCTTAGATAGACATTACTCAAATCCTACTTCCTCAGCAATTAAATATTCCCTTTTTCTTTCGTGGGTTAGATTACTTAGCATCTCGCCTATGAGTCCTAAGGATAAAAATTGGACTCCTATAATCATAAGGAGAACTCCCAAGGTTAATAAGGGTCTTGTCCCAATCAATGCTCCTGTCAAAAGTTTATATAAAACTAAAGATAGATTTATAATAAATCCAGTAATTAAAAATAATATTCCAATACCTCCAAAAAGATGCATAGGTCTTTTTAAGAATCTTGTTAAGAAAATGACTGTTATTAAATCTAAAAATCCCTTAATTATTCTTTCCCAACCATATTTTGATCTTCCATATTTTCTCTCATGATGCTCCACTGGAATTTCTGTAATTTTAAATCCCTTGCTATTTGCTAAGGCAGGAATATATCTATACAATTCTCCATAAATCTCTAAATTTTCGATCACCTCCCTTCTATAAGCTTTATATCCACAATTGAAATCATGAATTTTAACTCCAGTAAGGATACTTGCTAATTTATTAAAAATTTTAGAGGGTAATTTTTTGGTGATGGGATCTTTTCTTTCCTTCTTCCAACCTGATACTAAGTCGTATCCTTCTTTTATTTTTTCAATAAATTTGGGAATTTCCTTTGGATCGTCCTGTAAGTCTGCATCCATAGTGATAATAATATCTCCCTTTGCTCTATTAAACCCTGATAATAAGGCCGATGCTTTTCCAAAATTTCTTCTAAACCTAATTAATTTAACTCTTTTATCCCTTTCATGGATTTCTTTTAAGATTTCATAGGAGTTATCAGAACTTCCATCATCAATAAAAATTATCTCAAAGGAAAGATTAGAGGGAACATTTCTTAAAATTTTTTCATATAATTCCTGTAATGTTCCCTCTTCATCCTTTAGAGGTATAACAAAAGATAGATCAATTTTTCCCATCAAGATATATTATAATAGAATTTACATTTATAACAAAGCTCCTCCATCTATACTAATTATGCTTCCTGTCATATATGCTGCCTCATCACAAGCAGCAAAAAGTATTGCAAAGGCGATCTCTTCTTCCCTTCCTAATCTTCCTAAGGGTCTTCTTTCTGCCATTTGTTTTAAAACCTCATCAGGATTTGGTAATTTCTTTAATCTCTCTGCAAGCCCCTGGGTATATGTAGTTCCAGGACAAACACAATTTGCCCTTATATTTTCCTTTGCGTAATCTATAGCTATGGATTTTGTAAGGGAGATGAGAGCCCCCTTTGATACACTATATGCAAATCTATCAGGAATTCCCTTTAAACCTGCCTCTGAAGATACATTTACTATTACTCCTCCTCCTTGTTTTTTCATTTGTTGAACTGCATATTTTGATAGTAAAAAGGGACCTTTTACATTTATTGCCATAGTTTTTTCAAAATCCTCTTCTGAGGTATTCTCAACCTTTCCGCCCAAGACAATGCCTGCATTATTAACAAGAATATCAAGTCTTCCATAAGTATTAACAATCTCCTCTATTATTCTCTCTGCCTCAGAAGAGACAGATATATCTCCTAAGATAAAAGTAGCCTCTCCTCCTTGACTTTTTATTATCTCTACGGTTTCTTTTCCTCTTTCTTCAGATATATCATTTACCCCAACCTTTGCTCCCCTTTCTGCAAACATAATTGCAGTTTTTCTTCCAATTCCAGATCCTGCTCCAGTAATTAAAACTACTTTATTTTTAAAATTCATATTTATTTCCTCCCTTCTTTATCTTCCAAAGATTAAATTAGGAATAAATAATACTAAATCTGGGAAAAAGATAATAGTTGTCATTGCTAAAACTACTGCTATTAAAAAAGGCCAAGATTCTCTTATAAATTCTCCAATAGATACATCTAAAATAGAACATACCGCATACATTGCAGCACCTACTGGAGGAGTGAAGTTTCCTATAGCACAAGTAATAACGAAAATTAAGCCAAAATGTACAGGATCAATTCCTAATTTTAGAGCGATGGGGAAAAATATTGATGTAAGCATAAGAATAAGAACTGTTGCATCAATAAAGCACCCAGCAACTAATAAAAGACTAATTAATATAAGAAGGAAAATATAAGGATTATTTGTAATGCCAAGAATAAAATTAGAAATAATTTCTGGGATTCTTTCCCATACTATCCCATAGGAAAATATAGAAGAAAAGGCTATAAGGGACATAGTGGCACCAATATCAATAGTTGAACCTCTTAATGCTTCTAAAAAATTTTTTAGATTTAAATCTCCATATATTAAAGTTCCTATAATAATAGCATAAACTACACAAAGGGCTCCAACTTCTGATGGAGTAAAATATCCTCCCCTTAATCCTACCAGCAATATTACAGGGAAAAGAATTGCCCAGATACCCCCATAGGATGCATGTATTAACTCTTTAAAGGACGCTCTCTTTTCCCTTTGAGGGGGAAATTTTCTTATCCTTGCAGTTACTGCAACAGTAATCATAAGATAGGTCATTATTAAAAGTCCTGGTACTATTCCTCCTGCAAAAAGTCTTCCAATAGATACTTGAGCAATAGTTCCAAATAGCACAAGACCAATACTGGGAGGAATTGTTGGAACCTCTAAGGAAGAAAAAACTAAAGATCCTGCTGCATACCCCTTAGGGAGTCCTCTTTTGATCATCTCCGGTCCTAACATACGTGCTTCCATTGCTGCATCAGCGATAGCAGACCCAGAGACACCTCCCATAAGAGCAGAAAGGACACAAGTAACCTGTGCTAATCCTCCCCTTAAATGTCCCACAAGTACTGTGGAAAGATCAATTAATCTCTTTGTAATTCCCGAATGATTCATCATATTTCCCGCAAGAATAAATAATGGAATTGCTAAAAGGGCAAAATTTAATGTTTGAGATAAGGGCAATTGGACTGGTGTGGTGAGGGGAATCTCTAAGGGATGCTGGAGGAAGAATAAAAGTCCTGATATGGCAATGGCAAAAACAACAGGCATCCCTAAGATCATAAAGACCAAGAACAATATTACAACTATTAACATGTCTATTTCCTCCTTCTTAAGGATTTTATCTCATCTATTATCTTATAAATAGTAGTAAAGAGGAGAAGAAAAGAACCAAAGGGGACACTAATAGTAACCCAAGAATAACTAAATCCATAAATACCTTCATAGGCTCTAAATCTCATATCATAAGCAGCTTCTATCCCAAATCTGATAAGAAAAATCAAAAATCCGGTGATAATTATATAATTTATTATTCTTATAATTGCTTTTACCTTCTCTGGAAGTTTATTTACAAAAAAATCAATAGTCATCAACTTATCTCTTCTAAAGGCTATATCCGTTGCTAAGAATGCAGTCCATGCAAAAAGAAAACTTGCCAATGGGTTTGCCCATCTTATTGGGTTTTTTAAGGTTCTTGAAATTCCTGCAGTAAAAACTAAAATTACAATAGAGACTAAAAAGATTTGGGCTAAGAAAATCTCAACTTTACCAAGAAAATCATAAATCTTTCTCATACTCTTTCACCTCATTCTTAAAAAAATAAAGGGATCGGACCTTATGAAAAGATCCGATCCCTAAGGATAAAATTTACTTCTTTCTAAGCTCCCTCCAAACCTTGTCCTTTGCCTCTTTAATCTTTAAAACTTCATAAGCTTTTTCTCCTGCCTTCTTAAATGCTGCTATATCTATATCCTTCTTTGGTATTATAATCATTCCCTTCTCTTGAATCATCTTTTTAACTTCCTCTTCTTTTGCAAATACAACCTTTGTGGTTTCTATTCCTGCTTTATCGCATTCTTCTTCAAGGATCTTTTGGTAAGTTAAAGGTAAACTTCTGAACCATTTTGCACTAACCACTTCAAAGTTTATTAATAAAATATGGCTGGTCTCATTTACATATTTCAGTACTTCATATAATCTCATCCCTGGTATATTGTTATATACAAGCTCTACTCCATCTACAGCTTTTTGCTGAAGGGCAGGATATATATCACCAAAGGCTAAAGCTACAGGAGTAGCTCCAAGGGCACGGATAGATTCTTGCCAAACAGGAGTTCCAGGAGTTCTAATGCGAAGTCCCTTCAAATCCTCGGGAGTTTTTATTGGTTTGTTGGTCATGAAGTGCCTAAATCCTTGTACCCAAACAAAGGAGAGGACTTTAAATCCGTATTTTTCTTCTAAGGTTTTTAGCCAGTTGTGGACAGTGGGCATCTTCTTTAGTTTTTGTACTTCTTCGGGAGAATCTACAAAATAAGGGCAGTTCATTATTCCAATATCGGGAACATACATTGCCATTCTTGCAGAATCAGTGTTTTGGCCTATATTAGCTCCTTTTCTGATTTGTTCCAATATATCTTCCTCTACGCCCAGCTGTGCACTGTGATATACCTCAATCTTAAGTCCACCGTTTGTTCTTTCCTCTACTGCCTTTGCCCACTTTAGGAATCCTTCATGATAAGGATCTAAAGGGGATAGGACATGATTGAATTTTAATACAAATTTTGGAGTTTGAGCAGATAATGGAATAGCTAATAATATTAACATTAAAATGGAAACAATAGTCAAAGAGATTCTCCTAAGTTTTCCCATAATTTTCCCTCCATTTTAAAAAATTCTTCATTGTTAAGCCCAAAATCTATTTAAATTTTTACTTTTCTCTTGCCTTTCTCACCTCCTCTATAAATTTTTGGGCTCTTTCCGATAATAGATCCCATTTTTTCTCAGATAACAATTTTTTATCCACTAAGTTTCCTCCTACTCCTACAAAGCATGCTCCTGCTTTAATGAATTCCCCTACATTTTCAAGACTAACCCCGCCTGTGGGAGAAAGCCTAATATGGGGCATAGGTCCATGAATATCCTTTATAAATTGAGGTCCTAAGGAAGATGCAGGAAAAATCTTTATTACATCTCCTCCCTCCTCCCATGCAGTGAGAATTTCTGTAGGGGTATAAGCTCCAGGGATGGCAACTTTATCATATCTATGACAAATTTTTATAATTTCAGGTTTTAAAACAGGAGATACAATAAATTCTGCACCTGCTAATATAGCAAGTCTTGCAGTTTCTGGATCAAGTACAGTCCCAACTCCTAAAACTATATCCTTTCCCATATTTTTTGATATTTCTGGAAGCATATTGAGAGCTCCAGGTGTGGTCATTGTAAGTTCAATCCCAATTACTCCACCCTCCTTTAATGATTTTGCAATGTTTAACAATTCCTCAGAATTATCTACTCTTATTACTGCTACAACTCCACAGTCAATAATTTTCTCTAAGATTTTTTCCCTTCCCATTTTTACCTCCTTAAGATACTATAAATTTAGGTTCTTCTCCCTTTAATACTAAGATAAGATTTTCTACAGAGACTTCTGCCATTTTCTCAATGGCTTCTTCAGTATGAGCTCCAGTATGAGAAGTGATAACAACATTTTCTAAATCAAATAAGGGAGAATTTTTAGGGGGTTCCTCTTCAAGGACATCTAATCCTGCCCCAAAGATTCTCTTTTCCTTTAATGCTTTATATAATGCGATCTCATCTATAATTCCACCCCTTGAAGTATTAATGATAATTGCAGAAGGCTTCATCATATTAATTTCTCTCTCAGAAATTAAATGATAGGTATCCTTAGTTAAAGGAATATGAAGAGTTATAATGTCAGAATTCTTTAAAAGTTCTTCCAAGGAAACATATAGAACTCCTTCCCTTTCTGCCCAAGAATAATCAGGAGAAAGATCATAACAAGTTATTCTTAAGTCAAAGCCCTTTAAGAGTTTTATAACCCTTTTTCCAATATTTCCTGTCCCAATAACCCCAAGGGTTTTCCCATATAATTCGTACCCTATAAATCTTTCCCATAATCCCTCTCGAGATTTTCTATCGGATAAAGAAATTCCCCTCAAAACAGAAAAAATCAATCCTATGGTCAATTCTGCTACCCCATTAGTATTTGCAAAGGGAGTATTTGTAACTATAATTCCCAACTTTTTTGCGGCTTCAATATCTATATTGTCAACTCCTACCCCATATTTTGAGATAACCTTTAATCTTTCTGCATTCTCTAAGACCCTTGAGGTTAAAGGGTCTATTCCTACAATGATTCCATCAACATCTCTAATAAGCTTTATAATTTCTTCCTCCTTTAATACCCTCCCATATGGATTAAGAATTACCTCATATCCTTCCCTTTCTAATCTTTCTATATATTTTTTTCCTCTTGTTTCGAAGGTTCTTGGAGTTATTAATACTTTAATAGACACGTGCTAATATCTCCTTTCTTAAAATCTCTTAGGAACTATAGCTTCTCTGGTAAGTTTTAAATTCTCAATGGTTTTATCTAATCTTCTTAATGCAACTCCTATATAGAGGGCATCAATAATGGATAGTTGAGCTATACGAGCAGAGGTACTTTCAGTTCTATAAAAGGTTTCTTCTGAGGATACAGAAAGCTTTATATCCAATACTTTGTCCATGGGGGTTTTGGCATAATGGGTTATACCGATGGTAGTTGCTCCTCTTTTCTTTGCTAAGGTGAGGGCATCAATTATGTCCTTACTACTTCCTGAAGCAGATATTCCTATCACCACGTCATTAGGTTCCAATATACTTGCAGACATAGCCTGCATATGGCTATCTATATAGGCAACTGTTGGAATTCCTGTTTTCATAAATTTATGCTGGGCATCTAAAGCTACAGGTCCAGAACCACCTACTCCATATATTTGAAGTTGTCTTGCAGAAAGAATAGCAGATATTGCTCTTTCCAATTCCTTTATGGAAAGAATATTAAGAGTAGCCTCCATAGCCCTTATATTTGCAGAGAATACCTTTTTTAAGATAGTTTCTAAATTGTCTCCTTCTTGAACTGCCTGATGTACTGTTTTTACTGGTTGAATTTTTTCCATGGCAAGAGTTATTTTTAATTCTTGAAATCCCCTAAATCCCATTTTTTTACACATTCTTACTACAGTTGCCTCACTTACTCCTACTCTTTCTGCAAACTCTGTGATGGGAAGGTGGAGGACTTCCTGCCAATGGGTCAAAATATAATTTGCGACTTTCTCTTCAGAGGCTCGAAGATTTACCTTTTTCTCTTTTATGCTTTCTAATACATTAGATTCCTTCATTTTTGTATAAAATTTTCACATTTTATTATTTTTCCAACATATTGAAGACAATTTCCATTCATGAAAATTTTTTACAAAATAAAAATTCCTTTTAAATTCTACAAAATAAATGATAAAATCTATTTTAATTTTTGTCAATACCCTTATGAAGAAAATTTTTTACATAATTAGACGGGAAATTAAGGATTAGACTAAAGGATATAAAATTTTTATAATATTAAATAATGAGCTTTTTTAAAGACTAAATAAATTTGAGGAGGAAGAGAAATGGAGTTTTTTAGAAATCTTTCTCCCATGGTTCAAGCATTATTAGCTACACTATTTACTTGGGGAGTTACTGCTCTTGGTTCTGCAGGGGTCTTTCTTACAAAGGAGATAAATAGGAAAGTTTTGGATGGCATGTTGGGATTTGCAAGTGGGGTAATGATCTCGGCAAGTTATTTTTCTCTAATTTCACCTGCTATTGAATTAGCAAAAAGTGATTCTTCTTTACCCTTTTGGTTTCCAGTAGTTTTTGGATTTTTATTAGGAGGATTAACTCTTTATATTATAGATAAACTTCTTCCTCATCTTCATATAAATTTACCTGAGGAGAGTAAAGAGGGAATAGTAACCCCATGGCGAAGAACTACTTTGTTGATTCTTGCTATAACTCTTCATAACATACCTGAAGGATTAGCAGTGGGAGTTGCTTTTGGGGCTATAAAATTAGGAGGCGAATATGCGTCTCTTTCTTCTGCTATTGCCCTTGCTATAGGTATAGGGCTTCAAAATTTTCCTGAAGGACTTGCGGTTTCTCTACCTCTAAGAAGAGAAGGACTATCTCCTTTTAAAAGTTTCTTCTTTGGACAATTATCGGGTATCGTAGAACCTATAGCAGGAATAATAGGAGCTGGGGTAGTACTTGTTGTAAAGCCGATACTTCCTTATGCTCTATCTTTTGCTGCAGGAGCAATGATATATGTAGTGGTAGAGGAACTTATCCCAGAGGCTCAAAGGTCAGGAGAGACAGACCTTCCTACAATTGGAGCCCTTTTAGGGTTTGCTATCATGATGCTTCTTGATTTGGCCTTAGGTTAAATTTTAAAAACATAATAAGGAGGTTTTAAATGGATAAAGTGGCCATTATAACAGGTGGTGGACAGGGGATTGGGAAAGCTATTACCAAGAAATTTTTAGAAAATAATATTAGGGTAATTGTAGCAGAAATTGATGAAGAAGCAGGAAAGGAAATAGAAGAAGAATATTCCTCTTTAGGAGATATAAAGTTTATAAAAACTGATGTTTCAAAAGAAGAAGATGTAAAGAGTATGGTTGAGGAGACGATAAAGATTTTTGGAAAAATAAATTATCTAATAAATAATGCAGGGATTGGAATAAATAAGCATATTTCAGAACTAACTCTTGAGGAGTGGAATAGAGTAATTGGAGTGAATCTAACAGGAGCCTTTTTATGCTCCAAATATGCTTATCCTTATTTAAAAAAAGAAAAAGGAGTAATAATAAATATAGCCTCTACAAGAGCTTTTATGTCTGAACCAAATACTGAAGCCTATTCTGCCTCAAAAGGAGGGATATATGCTTTAACTCATGCTCTTGCTATAAGTCTTGGTCCTGAGATTAGAGTAAATTGCATAAGTCCTGGTTGGATAGAGGTCTCAGAATGGAAGAAAAAATCAATAAGAAAGTCTGTCGAACTTACAGAATTAGATCATAAGCAACATCCTGCAGGAAGAGTTGGAAAGCCTGAGGATATAGCAAGCTTGGTACTTTATTTAATCTCTGATGAGGCAGGATTTATTACAGGAGCAAATTTTATAGTAGATGGTGGAATGACAAGAAAAATGATCTATCTATAAAAATTACACTTTGTATACCGGTCCTTCTACCTTATACTTTCCTCTAAACTTTTCTTCTTTAAGCATAAGGAGACTATCAAGATCATGAAAATCAAATGCTCCTGTTCCCAGTGCAAAATGTACACTTTGATTTATCCCAAGGCTTGATTCTCCCATACATCCTATTATCAATCTTAAATTTGCGGTCCTTGCCATTTCTACTATGGCAAGGGCATCACTTATACCTGATTTCATAAGCTTTATATTAATGTAATCTACAGCTTCTTCCTTTATTAATCTAAACACATCATATTTTGTTCTTGCACTCTCATCAGCAGCTACTGGAAAGGGAGATTTCCATCTAACATATTTCAGTCCTTCAATATCATTCATATCTACAGGTTGCTCAAAAACAGATATATCGATACCTGCTCTATAAACTTCTTTCACAAATTTTATTGCTTGTTTAGGAGTATATCCTGTATTGGCATCAACTATATATTTACAACCCTTGCTCACTTCATGAATTGCAATCATTCCTTGGATATCCTCTTCTAAATTTTCTCCAACCTTTATTTTTATTATCCTATGTCCACGGGCCAAAATTTCTCTGACATCTTTAACTCTTTCTTCAATAGAGCCTATACTGATGGTATAGTCTGTTTCAATTTCTTTTTTGGCTCCACCAAGAATTTGATAAACAGGAACACCTACTTCTTCCCCGAAGGCATCCAATACAGCATATTGAACTGCTGCTTTTATACTACTAGCAGATTTTAATGAATCTATTTTTTCAAATATCCTTCTATACTCCCTTACATCCATTTCCATTATCATCTCTTCTACTACTTCTTCAAGAGCCATAAGTGCCTCAATCCTTTCCCCATTTACCCTAAAAGATGGGGAAGCTTCTCCAAAACCTTGAATTCCATTTTCCAGCTCAATAATAACTTCAATATTTTTTGTATCGTATGCTATATTGTTAGCAATATGAAAGGGCTTAATATATTCGAAGGTGTTAAGCTTGAATCTAACTTTCTTAATCTTTGCCATACATCTTATTCCTCCTCAGATAGTTTTAAATTCTATCACTTCAATTCTACTCTTGGTATCAATCACATAACCATCTTCTTTTTCAATGATTTCCATCTCACCAATTTGATTATCATATGGATCAAAGCGCCATGATATCTTTCTTGGGTAAAAGTCAGATTGAAATTCAGTGTTTGCAAACATCCTAAATCCGTCGAGATTTGTAAAGTAAAATAATCTCAGATTTTCATTATCTCTTCTTGCACCGCCAAAAGATAAATCGAGAGGCACCCAACCATAATCTTCAAGATATATCAAAGCCCAATCATGGGGTGAAGCAGAAATAGGAGTAATGCTCCATCCTGATTGCCACTTCGCTGGCACTCCTATCATTCTACATAAAGTTATGAACAAAAGTGCCTGAAAGCCACAATCACCTTTGAAAACTGTAGCAACATATTCTGGAATATTATCATAAAGAACATAGGGTAAAACGTAAGAATAATTCACATTCAAAGTTATAAAATCATATATCCTTTTTGCTTTAGTGATATCCTCAAGATTTTTTATATCCTCACCATGAAAAATAACATCTATCAAGTTATAAAGGTAGGGAGTAAAGATTATATGAGGGGGTTTTTCAGAAAGATCCTCCTTTGATGGTTTTTGGGTATAAAGTTTTTGCATCCCTATCCATTCATGTATTTTATAGGAAAATTCTACATAAAACTCTTCTGTGTCCCTTCCTTGCATATAAACTGTTCTCTGGCCAACCTCATTTGGAGCAATTAAGGGTTCATGGCTTGAGGAAAGAAATTTTACTTCTGATTGTTGAAATTCCTCCTTTGGAAAGGGTAGCCATACTTGAATATTAACCCCAAGGGGTCTTGTCCTTTTTATAGATATTTTAGCTCTAACTTGGTATAATTTAACTTTTTGTTTCTCTACTAACTCTAATACTCTACTATCAATTAAATTTCTCCTCTTTTTATTTAACCTTAAATCTTCTGTAGTCTTTTGTCTTTCTTTAAACTCTTGATAATTAAAAAACAAATTACTATCAAAACGACTTTCATAGAAAGGTATCCCATCAATATACATCCAATCTAAAATACCTTCCTGGGTTAATTTACGAAATTCTTGAATTTTCAATCCTTTAAGCTTTTTTCTAAGTATTTTAAATGCCTCTTTCTCACTAACTCTATAAGCAGACCTCAAAATTTGCATTCTATAAAGTTCAAAATAGAGTTTCTTAATCATATTTTGTGGAATATTTTGGCTCAATCTCTCCTTTATTACCTTTTCAGCTTTTTTAAAGTGTCCTTTAATTATATCCTGCTTAATATCTTCTGGTGTTTGAAAAACTAAAAATTCCACCTTCTACCTCCTACTAAGTATCTTTCAGCATATTCTATCATCCTTTATATATTTAAAAAATAAGAATTTGGTGGATAAGAAATAGATCTTGTTTTTACATCCATTACTTATATTCCCCTTGACAAACTTTTATGTTCTACCGTATTATATATCTAATACAATAATACAGAAAGGAGGTGTTAAATATTAATTTTGATGAGAATATACCTATTTATCTGCAAATAATGGATCTTATTAAAAAGGGAATTATAAAGGGTAATTTAAAGGGAGGTGAAAAATTGCCATCGGTGAGGGAACTGGCAGAAAAATTAAAAGTAAATCCTAATACTGTACAAAAAGCATATCAAGAATTGGAAAGGGAAGAAATTATCTTTACCCTGAGAGGCATAGGCTCTTTTGTTACTGAAGATAAAAATAAAATTTTAAAGCTGAAGGAAAATATGGCTCACGAGATTTTAAAGAATTTTGTAAAGAATATGAAAGAACTTAATATTTCTGATGAGGAAATATTGGATTTGGTCTCTAAGTTTTTAAAGGAGGGTAAGATATGAGTCTTTTGGAGATAGAAAATTTAAATAAATTTTATGGAAAAAAACAGGCATTGAAAGATATTAATTTAAAAGCTGACATGGGAGAGATTATTGGACTTTATGGGCCTAATGGCAGTGGAAAGACTACCCTTTTAAAGTTGATCTTAGGGCTTTTAAAACCATCCTATGGAAATATAAAAATAAATGGAGAAAACATATCAATGAAGTCAAAAGAAATGGTATCCTTTCTTCCTGATAAGAATATTCTTCCCAATTGGATGAAAGTTAAAGATGCTAAGGATTTTTATAAGGACTTTTTCATGGGATTTAATGAGGATAAATTCTTAGATTTATTAAAGTTCTTTAGAATAGAAGAAAATAGGAAAATAAAAGAACTTTCAAGGGGAGAAAATGAAAAGGTACTTCTTTCTCTATGTTTAGCAAGAGAAGCTAAAATCTATCTCTTAGATGAACCTCTTTCGGGAATAGATCCATCTACTAGGGACAAGATAATTAAATCCATAATAAGAAATTACAAGGAAAATTCCCTGATGATAATATCTACCCATCTTGTTAGGGAGATAGAATAGGAATTAAATCTGGGATTATCATCCCTTCTGAATTTAATCTTCTAAACTTAATCTAAGGAAAAGGTAGAAATAAAAAATTAAATGTAGGGGGAAAGATCTTTACCCCTTTTTATATTTTTAAGATATCTTTAAATAGAAATTTTTAAAGAGATGTGTTAAAATGAAACCATGGATATATATAGACCAATATTAGTTATATTAATTTGGGGATTAATATTAGAAATTCTTGTTCTAATATATTATTTAGTACAAAGAAGATTTCCCTTTGAGTTTTATCTTAATCTAATTGTTATGGGAATAACTATAATTGGTCTTGCTTATATATTTAGAAGAATAAAAAGAGAATTTTTATAAAGGAGAAAAATTATGGAAGGGCAAAAACTTTTAGGTATAATTTTACTCTCCCTTGGAATATTTTTAACCTTAATTAATTTTAAGCTTCTCCCTAGCTCATCTATCCTTTTTATCTTTGCTATTGGATTTTTATATTCATATTATAAATTCGGAAGAAATATAGGATTCTTAATTCCTGGATTAATATTTGTCGCTATTGGGGTCTTTAGTATTTTAGAGGAAACTTGGAATATAGGAGGAGTATACTTTTTACTCTTCTTAGGTTTGGCTTTTATCTTCATATTTATAATTCACACCTCAAAACTTCCTTCTTATGGAGAAAAATATTGGCCCCTTTATCCTGGTTTAATTCTAACAGGTCTTAGTTTAATATTAATTTTTCAAGAGAAAACTGCTCAATATTTAAATATTTTAATTCCTATATTACTAATACTTATTGGATTTGTAATGTTGATAAGAGGAGCTCAAAAATCTAAATAATGGAGATAAAAGGCAAACCAGCAACGATATGGATGGGACTTCCATCATCTTTATTTTTTGGTGAAACCTCTTTTAATCTTTTGGAAGATAAAATTATTGAGAAAAGAAAAGTATTTTTTGAGGAAAGAGAAGCAATTCTCTTACTATCTCATGTTGAGGGGATCGAAATTTTACAAAAGGGAGATAAATTATACGCATATGTAGCTTTTGCTTTTTTAATAATAAAAATTTTCCCCTTATTTTTTCTTTTCCTCCTTTTATATCTTATCTATAGACCCTATTTTTTAATCATTCACGGTAAAAATCTTCAATTAATAATGACCATTTCTAAGAAAAACATAGAAGTTTATAGAAATTTTGTCTCTGAAACGCTAAAAAGATTATAATTCTTTAACTTTTATTCCTACTGTATTATAATTATTATTAAAGAAAATTTTCAGTGTAACCGATACCAGGTGAAAAAATGAAGAGAATAACTATAGAAGACATTGCAAGAGAGTGTAATGTATCAAAAAGTACTGTCTCAAGGGTTTTAAATAACTCTCCCCATGTTAAAAGCAGTACAAGAAAGAAAGTTTTAGAAGTAATGAAAAAATATAATTATACACCAAATATTCTTGCTCGAGGACTTATAGCAAAGAAAATTGGGGCCTTAGGAGTTATTGTCTCTGATATTACAAATCCCTTTCATTCCCTATTGGTTAGAGGAATTGGAGATATATGTAGAACATACGGATATAGCCTTTTCTTATGTAATACCGATGGAAGAGTGGATGAAGAAATAAAACATGTAAGATCTCTTATTCAAAGGAGTGTTGATGGAATAATTTTTGCATCTATTAAATTAAAGGACGAGGGATTGGAAGAGGCAAAGAAAAGTGGAATTCCCATTCTGTTAGTGGGAAGGCTTCCTGAAAAGGAGGAAGGATTTAATTATGTAATCGTGGACAATGAATTGGGGGGATATATGGCAGTAAACTATTTAATTTCCTTAGGACATAGAAAAATAGCTTATCTTTCAGGTCCATGGGATACTTGGCCCAATATAAGAAGATTTGAAGGATATAAAAGAGCCTTAGAGGAGGCAGGACTTTCTATAGATAAAAAATATATTTTTAAAGGAGATTTTACATTAGATACTGCATATTCCATAGGGACAAAAATACTAATGATGAGGGATAGACCCACCTCTGTTTTCTGTGCCAATGATATGAGTGCTATTGGTCTTTTGGAAGCATGTATGGAATTAGGAGTAAAAGTTCCTGAAGAAATGTCAATTATAGGATTTGATGATATTCCATTAAGTTCCTTTAGGACCATTCAATTGACTACGGTATCTCAATCAATATATGACCAAGGGGCTTTAGCAGGAAAAATTTTATTGGAAAAACTTCAAAATGAAGATAATACTCCTACTCAATTGACCCTTCCTCCTAAATTGATAATAAGAAAGACTTGCGCCCCTCCTAAGGAAGTTTAGTAGGAAATTATTTGAGAGAATTTATTCTCTATAACACAAGTTGCAGCTCCCACTACACAGGTATATTCTCCTAATTTTGAAGGAATAACATCAGGAATTGGAGGAAAGGCATGAAGTTTTAAAGTGTGTCTTACAGGATTTAATAAAAGATCTCCTGCCTTTGAAAGACCACCTGCTATTATGACTAACTCTGGATTGAAAATATTAACGAGATTTGCTATTCCAATTCCTAAATATTCTCCCATCTCCTCAAATATATTTAAGATAAATCTATCTCCACTTCTTCCCGTTCTTATAATCTCTTCTAACAATTCTTCTCTATTTTTTTCTTCAATAGATACCTGGGTATAGGCTCTATTTTTAAGCCCATCTAACACCTTATCTATTAAAACCTGAGTAGATACATAGGTCTCTAAGCATCCATAATTTCCACATCGACATTTTTTCCCATTCCTTTCAATAACAGTATGTCCAAATTCACCTGCTCTATCAGAGAAACCTCTATATAAGCTACCATTTATTACAAATCCAGCACTTATTCCACTACCAACTCTAACACAAATAATATTTTCTTTCCCTATTCCAGCTCCAAACCAGAGTTCTCCAAGGGTTGCTGCCTTAGTTATATGCTCTAAAAAGATTTGAGTATCATAAATATACTGGGAAAGATAGGATTTAATAGGAATATTTCTCCAAAAAAGATTTGGGGCAAAAATACATACCCCATTTTTTCTATCTAAGGACCCGGGCACCGCTATTCCCAAACCCATAATCTCGTCAGGTTTAAGATCTTTTTTTAATCTTTTATATACTTCAACTACTTTATTTAATATATTTGTATACTCTAAATTGGAATTTAAAAAAATAACCTCTTTCCTTAAAATCTCCCCTCTTAGATTCATAACTATTCCTGTCACTCTATCATTTTCTATCTCAATACCAAGGGGATAAATATTTGAATCATTCATAGAAAGTTCTATGGGTCTTCTACCTACTTTTGTCTCCTTGGCAGGGGTCTCTTTAACAAATCCAGAATCTAATAGAACTTCAACTATACTTGATACTGCAGAGGGACTAAGATTTGTGATCTTTGATATATCATATCGAGAAATAGGTCCCCTTGTTCTAATAGTATTTAGAACCAGAGATATATTTGATTCTCTCATTTTCTTAATATTTATTGATCTCATCATATCACTCCTTTTTAAAATTTCTTTTATAAAAAATATTACATCTCTTTAACAATTACCGTCAATTATAAATTATTTTGAAACAAGTTTCATTAATTGCTCTTTTGTTTTTTATAAATCTATTCTTTTTATTTTATTTAAAGAAAATTTTTGGGAAGGTTTACAAATTTAAAAGTAGAAGTTATACTATAAGAGAAATTTTTAAGGAGGTGATGTCTTAACTTGTCTTGTTCTTAAAAATCTAAAGTAAGGGGGAACTAATATGAGAAAGAGTCTAATTTTAACAATTTTCTCCTTTATTTTACTTTTAAGCCTTTCTTTAAATATTGCCCAAGAGAAAATTCAGACAATAACATTAACCGCATGGACCATCGGACCTGATAGACCTTCCTTTTACAGAAGGGATAATCTTGTAGATGCAGTAAAAAGATTAAACTCTTTATTAGAAAAAGAAGGCTCAAATATCAGAGTAAAGTTGGAAGCAACCTTTGATACAGGAACATGGGCAGATTATAAACAAAAATTTGTTTTGGCTGCTTCTGCAGGAAAAGCACCAGATATTATACTTAGTGGGCACGAAGATGTAGCACCTTGGGGAGAAGCAGGATATATTATTCCCTTAGATGATTTAATAAAGAAATATAAAGATACTACTGATCTAAAAGATGTTATACCTACATTATGGAAGAGTGTTCAATACAAGGAGAAAACATGGGCAATCCCTCAGGATTCTGAAGCAAGACCTTTGTACTTTAGAAAAGATTTATTGAAGAAACTGGGATGGACTGATAAACAAATAAATGATCTACCCAAGAAGATACAAAGTGGTGAATTTACCATATATGATATGCTTCAAGTTGCAAAAACAGCCCAAGACAAAGGAATAATAGAAAAGGGTTATGGTTTTTGGCATAGACCTCGACAAGGTAATGATTTCTATATTTATTATTACAATTTTGGTGGAGAAATGCAGGATCCTAAAACTGGAAAATTAATTTTAGTAAAGGATGCTCTAAAAAGAGAGTATCAATTCTTTGCAGATAATATATTCAAATATAGGACTGCTCCTGAAAAATTTATTGGTATGGAGTGGAGAATATGGCATGAAACAGTAGTGGCTGGAAAAGTGCTCTTCTGGCAGGGAGGAATATGGCATTGGGCAGAATGGCAACAAGTATATAAAGCAGATCCAAAGGATCTGGAAAATAATGTAGGTTATGCCTTGGTTCCTTCTTCAGATAAAGGAAAACCTGGAATCACCTTAACCCACCCATTAGCCTATATGGTAACAAAAAATTCAAAATATCCAGAGATTGCCTTTAGATTAATTGCATTAGCAACAAATCCTGTATTTGATGCAAGACACTGTGTTACCAGTATGCACTTACCTGTACTTTCTTCTACGCGGAAACAGTCCACTTATCTTAAGAATAAATTCCTTAGAGATGTGGAATATATGTTGAAATTCACCACCTTTATACCCAACAGTCCTGATTTTGGAACCTATGATACTATTGTATTTAAAGGGCTCTCTGCAGTAGCTAATGGAGATGTAAAACCAGAAGAGGCAGTGGAAGTAGTAGTAAGGGATCTTGAGAATGCCCTTGGAGATAGGGTGATAATAAAATGATGCTTAAGATAGGGGACGGGGTAAATCCCCGTCCTAAAAAAATAAATTGGAATCTCTTCTTCTTTTTATTTCCTGCAATAGCATTGATAATTGTATTTTTCTTTATTCCTGTATTTCTAACATTTCTTATGAGCTTTACCAATATGAGTACATCAACAGGGCTTACTGGTTTTAAGGTTATTGGATTTAAAAATTATCTTCAAATTCTTAAAAGTCAATGGACATTAAAAATTCTAAAAAATACCCTATTATATGTATTTACAACCCTTTCCTTATTTAATGTGGGAACAGCACTCTTTTTAGCAATCTTCAGTACCCATATATCGGAAAATGCTGGTAAATTTGTAAGAACTTTATGGCTTCTTCCAAGAATTACCCCATCAGTAGTATATGCGACTTTATGGACTTGGTTTACTGCAGAAGCCCCCTATGGGGTTCTTACCCAATTTCTCTCTCCCTTTGGTGTTACCTCTAAAAATTTGCTTTATACCTATCCTTGGATCTTTATTATTCTTATTAATGGTTTTGTGGGGGCATCCTTTGGAATGTTGATCTTTACCTCTGCTATTAAGAATATTCCTCCAGACTATATAATGGCTGCCCAGGTAGATGGTGCCTCTACTCTGCAAATTATAAGAAAAGTAATACTTCCCATGATTCGTTGGCCCATTCTTTTTGTAACAACTTATCAAACATTATCTCTTCTCACATCCTTTGAGTATATTCTTCTTACCACCGATGGAGGTCCTGGTTTTTATACTACAGAGGTTTGGGCATTATATGCCTACCACAATGCCCTATCTAATTACTATGGAAATACCCTTTTTGGATTTGGTGCTGCTTTATCTGTATTTTTAGTGATTTTAGGAATTATATTCTCCATAATTTACCTCAAGGTATTTAACTTTAAAGCTCTTATATCAGAACCTAAGATAGAGGTGTAAATAATATGGAAAACTATGGATTTAAAGGCCCAATTCCCATTATACTTTTAATAATTATATGTTTACCTATTATTCTCCTCTATGGATGGTTAATAATATCCTCCTTTGCCACAAGAATGGAGGGATTAAAACCCTATGGTTGGACATTAAATAACTGGAGATTTTTACTGGAAAAACCTACCTTCTTTTGGCAAACGGAAGAGGAAACCCCAAATATTTGGGTTTATACCTTTAACACTTTAATTTATTCCTTTGGAATAACAATATTTACAATATTTATATGCACCACTGCAGGATATGCCATATCAAGGCTTAATTTTAGAGGAAGAAGGTCCCTTTTGGCCCTTACCATTATCCTTCATTCCTTTCCCAGTATTACCCTTTTGGTGGGAATATTTGTAGTTCTTTTATTCTTAGGATTATACAATCGCTTGTTTGGGGTAATTTTAGTAAGAGTTTCTTTACAGCTTCCCTTTGGAATATGGATAATGAAGGGGTTCTTTGATAGTATCTCATGGGATGTGGAAATGGCATCCTTAGTGGATGGATGTTCAAGATTAAAAACTTGGTATAAGATAATGCTTCCATTAGTTCGTCCAGGAATTTTAGCCCTCTCGGTATTTACCTTTTTATCAGGTTGGGGAGATTTTCTATTTCCCTATATCTTCATTCCCTCAAAAACCAGTCAAACTTTATCAGTATATCTTAGAAGTTTAACTGCAGATGTTAGATTTGTAGATTACGGATTAGTCACTGCGGTGGGTCTTTATTATATGATTCCCATAATTCTTCTTTATATATTTGCCCAAAAATATCTTCTTAATATTTATACAGGGGGTACTAAAGGATGAGAATCCTTTTAGAGAATCTTTCAAAGCATTTTGGAAAGGTTAAGGCAGTGGATTCTTTAAATTTAGAAATAAAAGAGGGAGAATTCTTAGTTCTATTAGGACCTTCTGGATGTGGAAAAACTACAACTCTTCTTCTTATAGCAGGCCTCTATAAACCCACCTTTGGAAATATATATTTTGGGGATAAAATTGTGGACCATCTTTCCCCAAAGGATAGAGGGATTGGAATGGTATTTCAAAGTTATGCCTTATATCCTCATATGAATGTTTTTGATAATATTGCTTTTCCTTTAACTTTGATGAAAAAACCAAGAAATGAAATAGAAAAGGCAGTAAGAGAGATAGCTAAGTTTGTCCAGTTGGATGAAGAGCTCTTAGAAAGAAGGCCAGGACAACTCTCTGGAGGGCAACAGCAAAGGGTAGCTTTAGCAAGAGCCTTAGTTAAGGGTCCGAGCATTTTACTATTAGATGAGCCCTTATCAAATCTTGATGCAAAATTAAGACTTATTATGAGAGCTGAGATAAAGCACCTACAAAAACAATTAGGAATTACTACTATTCTTGTCACCCATGATCAAGTAGAAGCAATGACTATGGGGGATAGAATTGCACTGATGCATAATGGAAAGATACAGCAATTGGGAACTCCTGATGAACTTTATAATCAGCCCATAAATTTATTTACTGCAGGTTTTATAGGAAGTCCTCCTATGAATATATTTAATTCAAAGATAGGAAGAGACGAGGAGGGTTATTATATATTAATTGAGGAATCTTTTAAGGTTAGATTCCCCGAAGAGCTATTTCAAAAATTAAAGGAAGAAAATTTATTTCTTGGAATAAGACCCGAGCATGTTACTATATCTTTACAGGCTTCTAATAACCTAATTCCGGGAAGGGTATATATAACCGAGCCCTTAGGAAGGGAAACCCTTCTTAATATTCAAGTGGGCAATATATTATTAAAGAGTATAGTTCCCCAAACTTTAAAGGTTTCCTCCGGAGATAAAATATGGATAAATTTTGATGTAAATTATTGCCATTTCTTTGACAAAAATGGAGAGAGAATAAAGATCTAATTAGGGAGGAAAATTATGAAATTATTTTTTATTCTTCTAATTCTTCTTTTAATGAATATCACCCTTGGCAAGGAAGAATTAGATTTAGTTTTGAAATATGCTCCTATTATAAGATTTGATGAGAAGGAACCATTTTTTCCAGTAAGAATTGGATATACAGTTTTCAAAAATTCTGGTAAAAGTCCCTCTTTTCCAAGAGAAATAAAACTTTCTCAGAATGAAATTGCAATAGAGTATGCCATATATTGGGATTGGGATATTCAGCATCTCTATGAATTGGAGCATGTATGGGTATATGTAAAGAATGAAAAGATAACAAGGGTTGAGGCAAGCTGGCATGGAGATTACAATGATATGAAAGGGGCAAAGATAGCAGGAACTCATCCTATTTTATATTCCCAACCAGGTAAACATGCCTTTGCACCATCCCCTTCATGGTTCCAACCCCTCTTTTTTAAATATGAAAGATTCATTGCTCCCTGCAAAGATAAGGCAGGAAGTGGTGGAATTCTTATTAAGGATATGTTTTACGGATTAATTTCTAAAAATCCTGAAGATGATAAATTGGTGGAAAATTATTTAAAGAAATTTTCCTTTACTCCTACCTTTAATTTTACAAAGGAATTTATTGCTGATAAAGAAATATATGTTCCTTGGAAGGATTTATTTGAGGAAATTCCAAAAAGAGTAAAATCCTGGATTGAGAAATTGAGAAGGGGAGAAGTTGAAAAATGACAATAATAAAAGGTATAGGAATAAATGGACATCCTTCTCTATGGCAAGGAGATTTAAAGATCTTTGAGGAGGATTTGAAATTTTCTCAAGAAGTTGGGTTTGACTTTATGGAAATTCCTCCCCATGGATTGGATGTAATTTTAGGTGGAAAAATAAATTATAAAAGGTTAGAGAGAATTAAAGAAATTATGGGAAAATATAAACTAAGATATAATGTTCATGCCCCTGATTCATTGAATCTTATGGAAAGAAAATATCGATCAATACAAAAGGAAGTTTTCTATTCTGTCTTAGAGTTCACAAAGGAAATAGGAGGGGAACTAATAGTTTATCACGCAGGAAGGGTAGGTGGGGAGAATGTAAAAGATAAGGATGCATTGGAAGAATTAAAAGGGGAGGAAAGGGAAGTTTTAAGGGAAATAGCAGAAGAGGCAGAAAAATTAGGAATTATCATTAGTATAGAAAATTCTAATGTAGATCTTGATATTATAAAGGGAGAAGATTTTTCTTATGGAATTTATATAGAGGAATTGGTGGACCAGGTGGAAAAGATAAATAAACCTAATGTGGGAATAACTATTGATCTAGGACATTCTTATATCTCCAGTAAATATTTAGGATATGATTTTGAGGGTTCAATTAAAAGAGGAGAAAGATATATAAACAATATTCATCTTCATGATTGTTTTGGAATAGTAAATGATTTAGATAAGAAAATTCCGTACATGTATAAAATTATATATGGTTTAGATGATTTGCATCTGCCCTTGGGATGGGGGAATATTCCCTTTGAAGAAGTCTTCTCAATAATAAAGCCAAAATTTTCTTATTTAACACTGGAATTAGAAGTTAGGCATAGGGATGAGTATAAAGAGAGTCTTTTATTTGCTAAAAAACTTTGTAATTTATTTTGATAATTTTGGTATCGGTTGCAATTTTGGATTTTAAATTGTAAAATTAAAAGAAGATTTTAAAATGGAGGTAGAAAAATGAAGGCTCTACTACTTTCTGCTCAATGGGATCCTAAGCCAGATTATCTTCTCTCGGAATTTGAAAGGTCAACAGGAAAAGCAATTACGGGAAATAGTGTATGGAGAAATCCAAAATTGGAGCTTAAAAATATTCCTGATCCTACACCAGGTCCTAAGGATGTTATTATAAAGGTAAAAGCTTGTGGAATTTGTGGATCTGATGTCCATTTTTATGAAACCGATAAAGACAATTACATATTATATCCAGGACTTACAAAATTTCCTGTGGTTATTGGACATGAATTTTCAGGAGAAATTGTTGAGGTAGGAAAAGAGGTAAAGGATCTTAAGGTTGGAGATATGGTTACTGCTGAAGAGATGATATGGTGTGGAGAATGTATCCCTTGTAGAAATGGATATCCCAATCAATGTAAAAACTTAGAGGAAATTGGATTTACTATAAATGGTGCCATGGCAGAATACATAGTTATTGGAGCAAAATATTGCTGGAAAATTGATGAGATTGCAGAAAGATATGGAGATAAAGAAAAAGCCTTTGAAGCAGGATCCTTAGTAGAGCCTACATCAGTAGCATATAATGGAATGTTTGTAAGAGCAGGAGGATTTAAACCAGGCTCTTATGTAGCAGT
>CALHLF010000080.1 GCA_938034905.1 uncultured bacterium
CCATCGCTATCCCTTCATTTTTTAATAAAAAAGAAGATCTTATAAAAGCAAAGCCAGATTATTATTTTGAAGATCTATGGTATCTTTTAGAATTTTGGAAAAAACTCAAATAGTTAAATATTCTAATTTTTATTTATCCAATCTGCTATATCTTTAATCACATATTCAGGAATATGTCCCTCTTTGTTATATTCTTCAGGGGTACTCTTTCCTTCACCTTCCATAAATAAGTGGTTTAATTTAGGATAAAGCTTAAATTCAAAATTATTTAAGGAAGAAAGTTCCCTTTTCCACCCATTAAAATCATCTAAGGTAACCTGATAGTCTCTTTCTCCTTGGAGGATTAATACAGGGATATTAAGTTTTTTTACTGTTTCCACTGGATTATAGTTTTTCAAATCTATCCAATATTTTACAGGAACCCCTAATATCAATTCCCCAGGAGAGTATTTCTTTTCCAAATCTTTATTCTTTATCTTTTCAATTTCAATTTTTAAAAGATTTAATTGAGCCTTTTCCTCTTCTGATATCTCACTATCTTAAGATAATTACTGGAAAAGGACCTTCTCCTTGAGGATGAAAGATCTACATAAGATGGGGGAGAATACCCCTTTCTTGGTGGAGCAGGCTGAAAGAACAGTCCAACTATTTTTTTATCCTTAAAAACTAATTTTACATCTATATCCATTAAAGAAAATTCACAGGTTATATATACTATGTTATAAAATGATGTCCTTTCTGTTCTTACATCTATCTCTCTTTTAAATTCACCTACCTGTTTTAATAGAATTTCCCAAGTTTCCTGAAGTTTTTCTGGGGGAAGAAGGGACTTTACAGCATCATCAAAAAATTTTACTAATTCATTAATATTCTCCCTTTGATAGAAGTTTAACAAAGTCCTTTGCAATTGAAATCTCATCTTGTGAGAAAGATAGATTGAAAACTAAAAAGGAAATTAAAAGGATATTTATCAATTTCCTCATAATAACCCCCCATTAAATCAATCTCTTTTTACTTAGGAACCTGCCATCTCCAAATCTTCACTAAACTGGCTCATGTATAAATTATAGTAAAAACCTTTCTTACTTAAAAGCTCCTCATGCTTACCCCTTTCAACTATCTCTCCATTATTAATTACCAAAATTAAATCTGCATTTTTAATAGTGCTCAATCTATGGGCAATAATAAAGCTGGTTCTTCCCTTCATAAGATTTAGCATTGCAGATTGAATATACTTTTCTGTCCTTGTATCTACATTACTTGTTGCCTCATCAAGAATTAAAATCTTAGGATTTGCTAAGATGGCTCTGGCAATAGCAAGAAGCTGTCTTTGTCCTTGACTTAGATCTCCTCCATCCTCAGAAAGGATGGTATCATAACCATTAGGAAGATTTAAGATAAATGATTCTGCATGAGCAAGTCTTGCAGCTGTTTCTACCTCTTCATCCTTTGCGGATAATTTACCATATTTTATATTATCTTTAACAGATATCGAAAAAAGATAAGTATCCTGAAGAACAATTCCTAATATACTTCTCAAACTTTTTCTTTTTATTTTCCTTATATCTACCCCATCTATCAATATACTTCCCTCATCCACATCATAAAATCTTGCAATAAGACTTGCTATTGTAGTTTTTCCGGCACCAGTGGGACCAACTAACGCTATAACCTGTCCTGGCTTTACATGAAAATTAATATTCTTTAATACAGGAACCCCCTTTTCGTAGGAAAACCATACATTTTTAAATTCTACTTCTCCCTTTACATTCTTAAGCTCAATGGCGTTTTTTTCATCCTCTTTTTCTTCTTCTTCATTTAAAATTTCAAATATCCTTTCAGCACTGGCTATAGCAGATTGAATCATATTATATTGATTTGCCAATTCATTAAGAGGTCTTGAAAATTGTCGAGAATAATTAATAAAAACTGCAATAGAGCCAATAGATATTAGATTTCGATATGCAAAGTAACCTCCTGCCCCTGCTATAATAGCAAAACTTATATTATTAATTAAGTTCATAGTAGGGCCCACAACTCCAGAAAAGATTTGTGCCTTTATTCCCACTTTTGTTAACTCCCTATTTATCTCATCAAATCTTTCTATCTCCTTATCTTCTCTTCCAAAGATCTTTATAACCTTAATTCCCGAGATATCTTCTTCTATTAATCCATTTAAATTTCCTAAAAGACTTTGATTAGCATAAAAATAATTCCTTGTTCTCCTTGCTATAAAACTTGTGGAGTAAACTGTAAGGGGAACCGTTATTAGACTTATAATGCTCATGGGAATACTAATTCTTAACATCATTATTATTATTCCAATTAATAATATTAATCCTGAAAATACTTGGATAACACTATTACCCAAAACCATCCCTATATTATCTATATCATTCATTATTCTACTCATGATATCTCCATGGGGTCTTGTATCAAAAAATCTCAATGGTAAAAACTGAAGCTTTTGGAATAGATCTTTTCTGAGGAGAAAAACTGTTTTTTGAGTAGTTTTTAGCATAACATATCCTTGAAGCCAGGCAAATAGAGATCCAAGGATATAAACTCCCCCAAGAAGGGTAAGAAAATTAAAAAATCCATCATATTTATTGGGAATAATATAATTATCAATAGCCTTTCCTATCATATATGGGCCTACAATTCCTAAGATTGATGATATAAGGGTAAGAATAAAGACAAAAATTAATGCCCATTTGTATTTTCCTAAATATCTCCAAAGTCTCTTTAATGTACCCCATGGATCCTTTATTTTTACTTGCTCAAAGGAGCCAAAACCTCTTCCGGGACCTCCCCTAAAGGGTCCCATGGGCATAGGGGTTAATACTCTTCTTTCCTCTTTTTTCCCTTCATTACGCATTTTTAAGCACCTCTTCCCCTAATTGAGTCCTATAAATCTCCTGATATATGGGATTTTTCTCCAATAACTCCTCATGGGTCCCAATACCAACAATTTCTCCCTTTTCAAGGAGAATAATCCTATCAGTGCTCATAACTGTTCCTATTCTTTGAGCTATTATAAATGTTGTACAATTTTTCATAATCTCCTTTAAACCCTTTAATATTTTCTGCTCCGTTACAAAATCTACTGCACTGGTAGCATCATCAAGAATAAGAATAACTGGATTTCTTATAATTGCCCTTGCAATGGCAATTCTTTGTTTCTGGCCTCCTGAAAGATTTACTCCCCTCTGTCCTATAACAGTGTCATATCCATTGGGAAGGGTAATAATAAAGTTATGAGCCTGAGCTATCTTACACGCATTAATAATTTCCTCATCGGTTGCATCCTCTCTACCCCAACGGATATTTTCCTTTACAGTTCCAGAAAAAAGTATTGTATCCTGCGGAACCATGGAAATAGCAGATCTTAAAGTTTTTAAATCTATATTTCTAATATCCCTTCCATCAATTAAGATTCTTCCAGAAGATACATCATATAGTCGAGGAATAAGATTAACTAAAGTTGACTTCCCAGAACCAGTAGTTCCAAGTATTCCAATAATTTCTCCTGGACCTACTGAAAAATTTATATCTTTAAGGATAGGTTTATTCTTATCTTCATAACTAAAGTATACCCTTTCAAATACAACTTCTCCTTTGAGTATTGGCTTATCACCAGTCTCTACTGATAATATATCCACTTTTTCATCTAAAACTTCCCTTATTCTTACCGATGAAGCGGAAGTTCGAGAGATAAAAACAAGAATATTACCAATCATCATGAGGGAAAAGAGAATTTGAAACATATAATTAATATATGCCATAACCTCTCCAACCTTCATATTCCCAGATTTTACCAATAAACCACCAAACCAAAGAACTCCTAATATACTAAAATTCATTATGAGCATAAATATGGGCATCGCATAGATAATAAGTATGATGGCTTTTATAACTGCATTCATCAGTAGAGAGTTTACAGAATTAAACCTCTCTATCTCATGATCAATCCTCATAAAAGCTCTAACCAATCTTACTCCCACAAGATTTTCCCTTACTACCCTATTTACCTCATCTATTCTCTTTTGAACCTCAGAAAATAAAGGAAAACTCTTTTTCATTATGATTATGAAGATCAATATAAGGATTGGAATGGAAAATAAGAAAATAAGAGATAAGGATCTATTTATGGATATGGCCATTATAATTCCACCTATAAAGAGAAGGGGCGCTCTTACTACAATTCTTAAAGACATCATAACGAGGTTCTGTAATTGGTTAACATCATTAGTAATTCTTGTTATAAGGGAGGATGTATGAAATTTATCAATATTTTTAAAAGAAAAGGACTGTACCTTCTTAAATAAAGTTAATCTTAAATCCTTTCCAAAATTTTGACCAGCATAGCTTGAGAAGATGGTACATCCTACCCCACCAATCATACCAATAAGGGCTATAAATATCATAAGTAAACCTGTCTTTAAAATAAAAGGCAGATTATTTTTTAAAACCCCTTCATCTACAACTCTTGCTAATAAAGTAGGTTGATAAAGATCGCATATAACCTCAATAATCATGAATAAAGGAGCAAGTATAACATATATCCAATAGGGTTTTAAATAGACTAACAACTTCCGCATTTTTTACTTACCCCACTTTCTTCATTTAATTTTCTTAGATTATCTCTTATTCTTTTAAAAAATTCCCTTAATAAATCCTTTTCCTCCTCTGAAAATCCCATAAAGCAATCCCTTTCCAAAATCTCAAAAACTTCCTTTAATTTATCTACAAATTTTTTCCCTTCTTCGGTTATATATATTCTTGAGAATCTTTTATCCTTTTCATCTTTTTCTTTTCTAATTAATCCTCTTTTTTCCATTCTTCTTAAAATTAGGGTAACTGTCGATGGTTTTAATTTCAGTTGTTTAACAATATCCCTTTGAGTTAAACCCCTTCCTTCTTCCAAGAGGAGGAGAACAGGAGCTTGTCCCCTATAAAACTTTATTCCAGAAAGGAGTTTCTCCCTTCTTATAAAATGTTCCTTTATTACATCCTTAAATAAAAAATAAAGGGAACTATTATCTTTAAACATAAGCCCTTTTAAAAATAGTTAGATAACTAAATATTATCATAAGTTTTAAGAATTGAAAAGGAAATTTATTTCATCTTAAGAATATGTGAATCTCTATCAAATATGAAGATTTTTCCCTTTGGTATAAGGGGAAGAAGCAAAGATAATAATAAGATTTACCTCACCTTTTAAAAGAAAGAGACTCTTTTATTTTTAAAATTCATTAATTAGAGTTTTTATCAAAAAAATTATGCCACAGGCTCAACGGACCCTAATAGAACCCTTCAACACCTTCCTGAGATCTTCAGCCCCAAGATTTAGCTTAAGATTTCATAGGAGCACTAGGCTTTACTAATACCCCTACTACTCTCTTTAAGCCACCTGAGTACTTGGTTTGGAGTCTCGCCCCAACCTTTCCTCAGCCCCTGAGACTTACTTTATCTCAGAAAGTGCATCCGAGCCCTTTCGGACCCCTTGATGCCTG